>NZ_JAUBWA010000061.1:0-43008 GCF_036702825.1 Microcoleus sp. A003_D6
TTGGTCATTGGTCATTGGTCATTGGTCATTGGTCATTGGTCATTGGTCATTGGTCATTGGTCATTGGTCATTGGTCAGTAGTCAATAGTCAGTAGTCAGTAGTCAGTAGTCAGTAGTCAGTAGTCAGTAGTCAGTAGACATCTCCCATAAATAATCTCAAGCTTTATAGAGATGTATGGCTTAGGCCGAGGGGCGACAATTTATTAGGGCTAAGGCCAAAAAACCCGGTTTCTACGAAAAATCGTGCATTTCTCCCTTGAGATATTGACGCAGAAACCGGGTTTTCGATCGGATATGCGGGTTACAACCTGTGTCTTTTCGTGAAAAAACCCGCTTTCTGACCATCCTTGCGTCCAAGAATGTCAAAAAAATGTAAAATACTAACTTTGGTCGGGACTGGGGACTACAGATAGTGAAGTATGCTCAAGAGCATTAAAGACCTAGCATTACTAAGTCTGTGAGCGATCGTCTATTTTTTAACAGTTTCTACTTAAACTTATGCAGCCACCTATTGCTATTGGAACTCTCCTACAAAACCGCTACCGCTTGGTTAATATTTTAGGTCAAGGGGGATTTGGCCGGACTTATTTAGTAGAAGATTTGGGGCGGTTTCAAGAACGCTGCGCCCTGAAGGAATTGATTCCGGTGCAAAGCGGGCCTTACGTTTTGGAAAAATCGAAGGAATTGTTTCAAAGAGAGGCGGCAATACTTTACCAAATTGGGCACCCGCAAATTCCCCAGTTTCGGGCAATATTTGAAGAAAACCAGCGTTTGTTTTTGGTGCAGGATTACGTGGAAGGGATGACTTACCGCGAACTAATGCTCGATCGAACTTCAACAGGCCGCAGTTTCACCGAAGCCGAAGTCTTGGTATTTATCCGGCAAATGCTGCCGGTACTAGCTCACATCCACGCCCGCGGCATCATCCACCGCGACATCTCGCCGGAAAATATAATTCGGCGGGAAAACGACCAGTTGCCGGTGCTGATTGACTTTGGAGTGGTGAAGGAACTCGCCACCAAAGTCCAGTCTCCCGAAGGAACAGCCCACGCGACAACTGTCGGTAAAATCGGCTACGCGCCGGTGGAACAATTGCAAAGCGGGCGAGCAACTGCCAGCAGCGACCTCTACGCTTTAGCTGTAACGGCGATCGTCCTGCTGACGGGGAAAGAACCGCAGGAATTGCTCGATCGAACAACGCTTCAGTGGAATTGGCAGCAGCAAGTGCAGGTGAGCCCGGGTTTAGCTTTGGTGATCAATCGGATGTTGAGCCGGTCTCCGGGCGATCGCTATCAATCTGTCAGCGAAGTCGCCCAAGCACTCGACGGTCAAACTAATCCTTACTCTAACCCGCCAACTGTACCGCCCGCGCCAGAAGTAGTGCCGTCAAACGCTTCGCTAATCGCAACCGTGGCCGTGGGTAGAGGGCCCGAGCGAGCCGCCCAGAGTTCCCACCCGCAAAACCAGCCAGACCCGCTAATTGAGCCGGCTGGTGGCTCTATTTGGGACAATCCCGTCGCTGCGATCGGACTGCTGGCGGGCTTAGTAATCTTGACAGGCTTCGGTTCCTGGGCTTTAGTCGGCTCATTTCTCAACAACAATCAGCAGCCCAAACCCACTCCGACACCGCCAGAACTCACAAGTCCGACGCCCAGACTAACTCCGGTACCAAACCCGCAACCTTTGCCAACCCCGACTCCACAACCTTTGCCAACCCCAACCCCAGAACCTTTGCCGGAACCAACCCCAGAACCTTTGCCGGAACCAACCCCAGAACCTTTACCGGAACCAACCCCAGAACCTGTGCCGGAACCAACCCCAGAACCTGTGCCGGAACCGACCCCAGAACCGACCACAGAACCGACCCCAGCGCCAACTCCGACACCAAAACCGACTCCCGCACCGACCCCAGCGCCAACTCCGACGCCAAAACCGACTCCCGCACCGACTCCCGCGCCCAAACCGACGCCCAAACCGACTCCCGCACCGACTCCCGCGCCAACTCCCGCGCCAACTCCCGCGCCAACTCCCGCACCAACTCCCGCGCCGTCGCCGGAACCCGCACCGTCGCCGGAACCAGTGCCAACTCCCGCACCGTCGCCGGAACCCGCGCCAACTCCTGCGCCGTCGCCGGAACCAGCGCCAACTCCCGCGCCGTCGCCGGAACCCTAGACTTCTGGCAAAATTCCCCTAGACTGATGTTGAGGCCAATTATTTGTTAGCTATTTGTCAATGAACTCCTTGCTAATTGCTGGAACTGATACCGACGCGGGCAAAACTGTTTTGACCAGCGCTCTGGCTGCTTATTGGCAAAGGTATTTTCCCGATCGCAGTTTGGGAATTATGAAGCTGTTGCAAACGGGAACGGGCGATCGCGAACTCTACACCCGTTTGTTTGCCCTCGACCAATCCCCCGAAGAACTCAATCCGCTGCACTTCGGCGCGCCTCTAGCACCGCCGATTGCCGCCGAACGGGAGGGGAGACATATCGAGCTGGAAAAGGTCTGGACGGCGTGGCAAAGCCTCTCTGAGCGCAAGGATTTTGTGTTGGTGGAAGCTTTGGGAGGGCTGGGTTCGCCTGTAACCCGGGAACTGACGGTGGCCGATATTGCCAGGGATTGGCGGCTGAGGGGAGTGTTGGTGGTACCTGTGAGGTTGGGGGCGATCGGGCAAGCTGTGGCGAATGTTGCTCTCGCCAGACACACTGGTTTTAAGCTGAGAGGAATTGTGCTTAATTGCGTTCAAGCTTATTCCGAACCAGAAATTACCGATCTCGCACCGATTGATTTGATCCAATCCCTAACTCAAATGCCTGTGTTGGGTATTTTGCCGCATTTAGATGACCCGACTGACCTTGCCAAATTAGCTAAAGCAGCTTCAGAATTAGATTTAGAGCGGTTACTTCCGGGGGCTAATTTAATTCCTCAGACTGCTAAATAACCTTACTCTAAACAGCTCTTTTCCTCTGCGTACTCTGCGGCCTCTGCGGTTAAAAACTAAGATTTTATTTTAACCGCAGAGAGCGCAGAGAGCGCAGAGAAAGAAAAGAGAGAGTTTTACAAATTGCTATAAGGAGAATAAAACATGGTTTCTACTTTACCGAATTTAACTTCTGTCAATTTATCTCAATTGCGGCTTGAGATTAGAAATTTGCAGCCTCAGCTAGTCGAATGGCGCCGCCTTTTGCACCAGAAGCCGGAGTTGAGTTTTGAGGAAAATTTAACGGCGGGGTTTGTCTCGCAAAAGTTGCAGGAATGGGGAATTGAGCATCAAACTAATATTGCTAAAACTGGGATTGTCGCAACGATAGACAGCGGCAAACCGGGGCGGGTTTTGGCAATTCGGGCTGATATGGATGCTTTGCCGATTCAAGAGGAAAATGAGGTGGATTATCGATCGCAGCATAAGGGAATTATGCACGCTTGCGGCCACGACGGCCATACTGCGATCGC
Organism: Microcoleus sp. A003_D6; assembly: GCF_036702825.1. Classification (NCBI taxonomy): domain Bacteria; kingdom Bacillati; phylum Cyanobacteriota; class Cyanophyceae; order Oscillatoriales; family Microcoleaceae; genus Microcoleus; species Microcoleus sp. A003_D6. The sequence continues at coordinate 3,453 of NZ_JAUBWA010000061.1, forward strand.
CCTCGGTACTGCTTGCTATCTGGCAAAGCACAAACACAGCTTTTCGGGTAAAGTAAAAATGATCTTTCAGCCCGCCGAAGAAGGGCCTGGCGGCGCAAAACCGATGATTGAAGCGGGAGTTTTGAAAAATCCTGATGTTGATGCGATCGTCGGCTTGCATTTGTGGAACAATCTACCTTTAGGCACTGTAGGCGTTCGCAGCGGCGCGCTGATGGCGGCTGTAGAAACTTTTGATTGCACGATTTTTGGCAAAGGCGGGCACGGTGCAATGCCGCATCAGACTGTGGATGCGATCGTAGTTACAGCCCAAATTGTCAGCGCTTTACAGGCAATTGTCGCCCGGAACATTGACCCGATCGACTCAGCGGTAGTAACTGTCGGTAAATTCCACGCAGGCCACACCCACAACGTCATCGCCGACACCGCTCAAATCGGCGGCACAGTGCGCTATTTCAATCCAAAATATCAAAGTTATTTTGACAAGCGCATCGAGCAAGTAATTGCCGGAATTTGTCAGAGTCACGGGGCCAATTACAAATTCGATTATTGTGCGCTTTACCCGCCAGTGATTAATGATTCCAGAATAGCTGAATTGGTGCGCAGCGTTGCCGAATCGGTTGTAGAAACTCCTGCGGGAATAGTGCCGGAATGTCAAACAATGGGCGGGGAAGATATGTCGTTCTTTTTGCAAGAAATCCCCGGTTGCTATTTCTTTTTAGGTTCGGCAAATCCCGAGAAAAACTTGGCTTACCCGCACCATCACCCGCGTTTTGATTTTGATGAAACTGCGCTGGGGATGGGTGTAGAAATGTTTGTACGGTGTGTGGAAAAGTTCTGTGCAAATCAATGATATCAATTCCGGTAACACTCCTTATGACATAGAGAACACGGCAGTGCCGTGTCCGGGCTTTGAGTAATATTAATAATTCCGATGCTACCGGAATTGATATGAAAGCAATTTCTAGGTTTGTAGGGAGGACTTCAGTCCTCTCTTTTTCTGGTAGTTGTTGTGGTACTATTAAGGCGCGATCGCCCCCCAATTCACCTGAGAAACACCGTACAAAATAAAATTATCCAAAAGTCCGTAAGCCTCCCCGCAATTGTAACTTTTAGCCTCTACACATTTGCGATCGGCATTTTGATTCACAGCCACAAAAATATCGACTCCATCCGGCAAATTACCCGAATACATCATCAACTTCCCAAAATCATCAACGATGCGACCTTTATCATCCAGCGGCGGCAATTTCCACTCTTTCGGATTGCGATTTCCCCCTAACTGAATAGCCCAAGCATGAGTGCCGTCAAGCGCTCCATTGTGCGCGGTATATCGATTCCAAACCTGATTTCGCTTCTCCCCGATGCGCGGGTTATTTTCATAACCGCCTACCCAATATTCAGACATAAATTTGAGGAAAACTCCAGCTTCCGCAGCAAGCGAACCAGTACCGGGTACCAAATCTGTGTTTCTGCTGCTAAAAGGAACTCGCCCTAAATTCCAAGACCAATTTATCGTCCCCGGCTGCGGATTTAGCCAACTATAAAAATCGCACAAGCTGCCCTTCCAGATGCAGTGCGGCCGCTTCACATCCCATCCCTGCCAATAATAAGTCTGCCCGTTCCAGTCGCGTTTATCTGGTTCGCGATCGACAATATTTTCTAATCCTTGGCTCATGAAAATTCCCCTCGCAGCCGTAGTAGAAATTCCTAACTCCGCTTTAAAAAAAACTTCTAAAGCCGAACCTTGATGAGTTTCTAATTTACCCATTTTAGCCGCATATCTGCCGGAAGCTACCAACTGCTCCAAAATAATTGTTGGAAATGCGGGACTGGTATTGGAATAGTGATATTGACCGAGCGGATACTGAAGGCATCGCCCTGCCAAAATCTGCATAGTTTCTTCTAAAGTAGGACTCGGCAAAAAATAGCCGGTGCTAGGAGAAATGCCGAGTTGATTTTTAGCTGAACTGATAGATTTGCTGCCCCATTCGCTGACAAGTAACTGTTCTTGCGATTGAAAATCTGCCGGGGTTTTCAGATTGCGAAGCACGGGCAAATTTGCAGTGATATCTTCACCGTATCTGGGCGCGCTCCGCTGAAGTCCCGATCGGTGCGATAATAAGTGTCCGAGGGTGACGTTTTGCCACTGTTTGTCTGCAAATCCCGTGTTGAGATTGGCACAGTTTTTGTCTTTCACGGGTACGGAAAATTTCACTTTTCCCGAAAATACGGCGTGCAAGTTTTGAGGAATAATCGCTACTGGATATTGTTTGTTCAAACCGGGAATTAGCGGCGGATAATGCTCTGGATCGAACAATTTCATCCCTTCAATTTGGTCGTCAGTCAGTTCTAAATTTGCGCGATCGCGCGCTGTCTGTTTCAGCGCCCAGCGCACCATTGCAAAGGTAACAGGCTTGCTGATGCTGCCCATACGCATGGGGGTATCTGCCGCTACTGGAGGAGCCAGAGGAGCCTGCATATCGTCGCCGCAAGCCGGATTTACATTATTAGTCGATCGGCCTTTCATGCGGCCCAGACCCCAAACACCCACGGGTTTACCTTTAACAGAAACACCGAGGACGGCGGCACCGACGCACCGATGCTGCATGAATTGTGTTAGGGATTGTAAAATAGGCTGGAGTTGCGCGTCGCCGCTACCGCTAACGGGGATGCCTTCTGACGCTAAAGCTATGTTGTTGGACTCGTCGTAAAGCTTTCCCAAGCCTCCTAAGAGGATAGCTGAAATTAAGGTCAAACTTGTGTATAAAAATCTGCTTGATTTTTGCCGATCGCCCGAATTATTCATCATAAAAAACTCCGGTTAAAATAATGTAGGGCGGTGCTCCGATGCCCGCCCTTTGACAGCGATCGTTGACACTATACGGGGATGGGAGGCGCCGAGAAGAATACTTGATTTGGGTTAACATTAGTTAAGTTTGTATCTTGTACAACGCCAATCAAATTATCCTTGTAGAAGATACCAGTATCTTGAGCCTTGTTGCCGTTCCAATCGCCAGCTTTGAGGGAATAGCCGTCCGCTAAATTGCCTTTTATTTGGATTTTATCTAGACCTAAAGTAAAATCAGTAATTGTCGCGTGGCCAGTTCCGAGGTAGTAAACGTTATTAATGTTACCGAGTACAAATGTGTCCGTTCCCGCGCCACCGGCGAGAGAATCGGATTCACTGCCGCCGCCTATACCGTTACCAGCACCCGAAAAATTAGCACCGTCAAGGTAATCGTTACCGTCGCCGCCGATCAGATAATCTTTGCCGCTTCCTCCGAATAGATAATCGTTGTGAAGCCCTCCCGATAGCGTATCTTTACCTGCGCCTCCGTATAATCTATCCTCGCCTGCATCGCCTGTTAAATAATCGTTGCCGTCATCGCCGTTCAATTTATCGTTGCCGAAGCCACCCTGTAATTTATCGTTGCCGGCACCGCCATTTAATTCGTCCTCTCCGAAGCTACCGTCAAGCAAGTCATCTCCAGCGCGACCGAACAATTTATCGTTGCCTTCATAGCCGTAGATTGTATCATTTGCAATCAGAATTTGACCTTGACCGTCGATCGTAAAATCGTCTCCAACTAAGGATTTGTGGAATTGACCGTCGCCGTTGACTGTGTTGTTGTCGTCGAATTGAGTACCGTTAATAACTGATGACATTTCTGTTGCTCCTGTTTGTTTTCAAATGGGTGCAAGGGTGAGGGCAACTCAACTAACTTGCTTGATATCTCCTAGTTTCTCTTCTAACAAAGCAACCGACAATGGGAATAAAATCAGGTGTTTAAATCAGTACAAAAATGGCTGGTAGCAGTAATTGACAGTAAAAACTCAGGTTAAATCAGTTAAAATAGGGAAAAGTCAGGGTAACTTTTCCATCCAGGAACAATATATCTCCTGTAAAAGTCTGCATATCTACGTATATACGTACTCACAGGCCAAGGCCATGAACTCAGAATTAGAATTCTCTTGGAACCAAACCAAAGAAGCTGCCGATCGCATTTTTGCCCAAAATACCGGCAAACATCTCAGCGACATCGAAATGAAAGTCCTTCAAGGTTCCTGGGAAGGCAAAAGTTACGACGAAATCGCCCAAACTTACGGCTACAGTGCTGAATACCTCAACAAAGATGTCGGCAATAAATTGTGGCACAAGCTTTCAGACGCATTAGGAGAAAAAATCACTAAGAAAAATTTTAAAGAAGCTTTGAGGAGAGCTGCGTCACCAGAATCAAGTCAATCTATTAACACAAATTTCCCCTCACCCACTCTACCTATAGTAGCAAACTTGCAGTTTCCCGAAGGGTCGGTAGCATTAGATTCTCCTTTTTATGTAGAGCGTTCCAGCGTCGAATCTCTCTGCTGCGAAACTGTTGTGAAACCCGGTTCGCTGATTCGGATCAAAGCACCGGAAATGATGGGCAAAACTTCATTGATGAACCGAATTTTAGCTCGCGCCCAGGGGGAGAAATATCACGCAGTTTACCTGGATTTGAGCGCCGCAGACCGAGGGATATTAACAAATTTGGATAAATTTCTGCGCTGGCTGTGTTTGATGGTAAGCCGGCAGTTAAAGTTAGAAAACAAGTTAAACGAATATTGGGATACGGATATTTTGGGCAGCAACGATAACTGTACGGTTTACTTTGAAGAGTATTTGCTAGCAGAAACAGCAGCGCCTCTGGTTTTGGGGTTGGATGAAGTCGATCGCCTATTTCCCTACACAGAAGTAGTTGAAGACTTTCTGGGGATGCTGCGAAGCTGGCACGAAAAAGCCAAGATTTCGGATGTCTGGAAAAAACTGCGGTTGGTAATGGCGCATTCTACGGAAGTTTATATTCCCTTGGACATGAATCAATCTCCGTTTAATGCCGGGGTTCCCATTGAATTGCAGGAGTTTGAAAGCCAGCAAATTTACGATTTAGCTCGTTTGCACGGCTTGGATTGGGATGAGGGGCAATTGCGAGAGTTAATAAGTGCGATCGGCGGACATCCTTACTTAGTCAGATTGGCAATGTATGAGATTAGCTGTGGAAACATTGCCTTAAATCAGCTATTAGAAAATGCTGCCTCAGAATCGGGAATCTACAGCAATCATTTGCGCAAGCATTTGGAAATACTTCAACACAATCCCGAATTAGCTGTAGCTTTGAAAAAAGTTGTTAATTCGGCCCAACCAGTGGAATTAGATTCGATGCAAATTTACAAATTGCACAGCATGGGAATTGTGCGGCGGCAAAACAACTATGTTATGCCGCGTTGCAATTTGTACCGCGAGTATTTCTGCCGTGTTTTAGATTAAAAAATAGTTAAAAAGTCGGGTGCGCAATGCGGTTGACTTCGTAGGGCGTGCACTGCGCACCGGTTGACTTCGTAGGGTGCGCACTGCGCACCTTACAGATAGAATTAGACGAATGACAGGGTTAAATCCGCAGCCATGTTATCTGAAACCACGGCAATCATGTCACCTTGATAAAATATTCTAGTGTCTTTCAAAGAGTCATTGCCGTAATCGTAGTAGCCCGATACAAATTCGTAATCTTGCTTTTTACCCAGCATCAAGATTGCATCCCCATCTGCTTTCTTAAAGTCCCAAATAATCGCATAGGCGTGCTCGCCCAGACCATCTAAGTAAGGAAGTTTAGGGTCTGGCCCCCCGTTCATAACTAGCGAGAATTGATCTGCTCCCGAACCTCCAATTAAGGTATCGACTTCATAAGAATCGTATTTTCCTTCATCGTTGGTGTGACCGATGAGAATGTCATTGCCGCTATTACCTTCCAACCAGTCGGAACCACCACCGCCATATAAACTATCTTTACCACTACCGCCAAACAGGAAGTCGTCACCGTTAAGACCTTTGAGTTTATCTGCACCACCACCACCAAAGATTGCATCATTAACCTGATTGTCATCATTCCCGATTAGGTAGTCATCTCCTGGCGTTCCCGTTATGTTGTCATTGGGTAAGCCACCGATTTTATCGATACTGCCGAACAAGCGGTTAGTAGAGTTACTGTCAGAACCGATTACTTCGCGTGTTTTTACCATTGGATCGCCATCGGGGTCTGTCCGAGGAACATCGGTAAAGTCTTCAATAAAACGGGGTTCATTGGGATTGGGATCGCCATCGGGGTCTTCTGTCCGAGGAACATCGGTCAAGTCTTCAATTAAACCGAATGTAGAAATGTTAGCATCGGCGATAGTTCTAAGTTTTGTCATGGGAGTAGTTCCTATTTGTAACTATTTTTTGAGTTTGCGGAAGCGATCGGTGTTTATATTTGTTTGCTGCACCTTTCGCTTTCTGTTATCAGTTTCTTGCTAAAACTCCTGAACCGCAATGGTGATAAAATCAGGTATTATAGAAACTGATAAATAGCTTCAGGTTTTGAATTTATAGGAAAAAATCAGGTGCATCCCGATCGAAATCCGAAAAAGTCAGGTTTTTTGCTAAATCTCTACAGAGTCAGATTTGCGATCGTACAATCAAATCTAAATATGGGTGCAAGCAATGATGAAAGAATCTCCAGTTAGCGATGAATATCAGATTGGCGGAAGTCTCGCAGGAGATGCGTCGAGTTACGTGACGCGCCAAGCAGACTTGGACTTTTACGAATGTTTGAAAGCCGGTGAGTTTTGTTATGTTTTAAATTCGCGCCAAATGGGCAAATCTAGTTTGCGGGTGCGGGCGATGCGCAAGCTGCAAGCTGAAGGTACTGTTTGTGCTTTTATCGATCTAACTGGTATTGGCAAAGAAGATGTAACTCCCGAAAAGTGGTATGCGGGAATTATCAATTCTTTAGTCAGTAGCTGTCAGCTAAGTAATAAAATTAATTGGCGGAATTGGTGGCGCGATCGCCGGGATTTGCTATCGCCTCTCCAGCGGTTTAGTTTGTTTATTGAAGAAGTGGTTTTAGTTGAAATCCCACAAAATACAGTTATTTTCATTGACGAGATCGATCGAGTGTTGAGCATGAATTTTTCTGCGGATGAGTTTTTTGCTCTGATCCGCTGGTTTTACAATCAAAGAGTTGACAATCCTCTCTACCGCAGGCTGACTTTTGCGCTGTTGGGAGTGGCAACTCCTTCGGATTTGATTGCGGATAAAACTCAAACTCCTTTTAATATTGGTAGGGCGATTAATTTAGGCGGTTTTGTGATTGGTGAAGTGCAGCCTTTGATGGATGGTTGGCAGGGGCTGGTTGACAATCCAGAAAGTGTCATGGCCCAGATATTGGATTGGACGGGGGGACAACCTTTTTTGACGCAAAAGCTGTGCAAGTTGGTGTTGGAAAATGAGTTGCAGAGAGTTAACCGCAGCGGCACGGAGGGCGCCCAGAAAGACAGGCGGGATGTCTGTTCCACAAAGGAAGAGGAGGAGGGAATTGAGGGGTTGGTGAAGTTGCGGATTGTTGAGAATTGGGAGTCTCAAGACGAGCCGGAACATTTGAAAACTATTCGCGATCGACTTTTGAGAAATCAGCAAAAAGCCGGACAGCTATTGGGGCTTTACCAGCAAATCTTGGAATCCATGAACCCCCCCCAACCCCCCCTTAGCAAGGGGGGGCTAAGTGCTGCTCTATTTCCCTTGAGCAAAGGTGAGCTAAATTCTGTTCTTGCTCCCCCCCTTAGCAAGGGGGGGCTGGGGGGGGTTCTTGCTGATGGCAGTCCCGAACAAACCGAACTGCGGCTGTCAGGTTTAGTGGTGCAACAGCAGGGAAGATTAAAAGTTTACAACCGAATTTATGCCGAAGTTTTCAATCTGGAATGGGTGGAAAAACAGCTAGGAAAGCTGCGGCCTTATTCAGAAACTTTTAATGCTTGGGCTGCTGCTAATTTTGAGGATAATTCGCGTCTGCTGCGGGGAAAAGCGCTGCAAGACGCTCTGGAATGGTCGATAGATAAAAATTTAAGCCATCTGGATTACCGCTTTTTAGGAGCATCTCAAGATTGGGAAAAGCGAGAAGTTCAACAGGCTTTAGCTGTTAAAGAAGAAGAAGGTCAGATATTAGCAAAAGCCAATGATACTTTAGTCTCGGCTCAACAACAAGCAAAATTAAAATTAACTCAAGCCAAGCGCAGGGCTACCCGCATCATTGCGATCGGTTCTGTAGTTTTGGGGATTTCTATAATCACAGCAATCTCGATTCAATTACAAGTAAAAAAAGCCCAACAGGAACTAGCCGAACAACAAGTAGTCCTGCAAACTTCATTTTCTAAAGCAGCTTTGGTTTCAGATCCTTTTGCAGCGCTGCTGAAAGCATTACAAGCAGCACAAAAGATGAAAAAGTTAGAACAATCAGCCACCAACGAGACACAGATGCAGGTAATGAGGGGACTGCAACAAGCAATATATCATGTTAGAGAAAGCGATCGCGCGATCGGTCATCGCGGCGCTATCAAAAGTGTGACTTTCAGTCCCGATGGCAAAATTTTTGCTTCTGCTAGCGAGGATGGTACGGTAAAACTGTGGAATGCTAGACCAGCGACATTGATATCAACTCTGACAGGACATACTGGTAGAGTTACGAGTGTGAGTTTTCATCCTAATGGCAAAATTTTGGCTTCGGGAAGTGAAGATGGTACCGTCAAGTTGTGGGATGTAACGCACAGCACTTTAATTAAAACTATTAAGGCTCATCGTAGCTGGGTGAGAGGTGTCAGTTTTAGTCCTGACGGTCAAATTCTCGCTTCCTGTAGTTCCGCTGGTTTTATCAATTTGTGGAAAACAGCAGATGCTACGTTATTAAAAACTCTGAAAGGGCATACCCATAGCATTAACCATATTAGTTTTAGTCCCGATGGTAAAACTCTCGCTTCTGCAAGTTTTGATACAACCGTGAAGCTGTGGAATATTCACGATGGAACCCTCGTAAATACTCTCGAAGGTCATAAAAGTCATACCAGAAGTGTCAGTTTTAGTCCCGATGGTAAAACCTTAGCTTCTACCGATGAAGAAGGCATAGTGAAACTGTGGAATGTAGCAGATGGAACTTTGTTGCAAAACCTCCCAACCCATCGCAGGGCTGTCTGGAGTGCAATTTTTAGTCCCGATGGCAAAACTCTAGCCACTATCAGTTCCGATAGTACCGTAAAGTTGTGGAATTTAGAGGATATAAACGACAACAGAACCGAACCGCAACTTCTCAAAGGACATCGCGGGAGAATTATGAGTATCGGTTTTAGTCCAGATGGCAAAACTCTTGTTTCTGGAAGTTTTGATAGTGCAATCAAGCTCTGGAATTTAGAGGTTAGGGAACCGCAAACCATTAAAGGAAATAGCGCTAATGTTCAAGCTGTAAGTTTTAGTCCCGACGGTAATATGTTAGCTTCCGGTAGCGACGACTTTAAAATAAAGCTGTGGAATAGCAAGAATGGTACTTTACTCCAAACTCTTAACGGTCATCAAGAGGGGGTGCTAAGTGTTAGTTTTAGTCCCGATGGTAAGATGTTAGCTTCCGCCAGTGTTGACAAAACAGTGAAGTTGTGGAATGTGCAAGATGGTAGATTGCTAAAAACTCTCAACGGTCATCGTGCTTGGGTTAGGATAATTCGCTTTAGTCCAGATGGGAATACCTTAGCTTCTGGCAGTTCTGATAGTACGGTAAAACTTTGGAATGTAGCAGATGGTAGTTTGCTGCAAACCTTTAAAGAACCTCGCAGTATTGTTACCGATTTAAGTTTTAGTTTAGATGGCAAATCTCTAGCTGTGGCTTGTTCTGACGGTGATATAATGGTATTAAATTTAAAAACTGCTACTTTGACGCAGGCTTTTCCCGCCCATAGCGGTTGGGTAAATACCATTAGTTTTAGTCCAAATGGTAAAATCTTAGCTTCTGCTGGTTCGGACAGTATTGTCAAACTGTGGAATGCAGAAAATAGCAGTTTGTTGTTCACCCTAGAAGGACATTTATCTGATGTAAGTAATATCAGTTTCAGTCTAGATGGCAAGATTTTAGCTTCCTCTAGTGATGACGGTACTGTGAGAGTGTGGAATGCAGAAAATGGTCGAGAAATTTCAACGCTAGAAGGGCATCTCGGTAGAGTTACTAGCGTTATGTTTAGTCCAGATGGTAAAACACTAGCTTCTGCTGGGATTGATAATACTATCAAGTTGTGGAATTTAGAAGTCGATCTAGATATTTTAATCGGGCGGGGTTGTTTGTGGCTAAAAGATTACCTTGTCACTCATCCTGAAACAGAAATCAGGGAAATTTGCCGAAATAGTTATCCCCTCGATCATTCGGCGGTTGAAACCGCTCCTTGTCAAACAAAGTCTGCCTCCGCAGACTAAGAAATAAAGGGGGCGTTTAACTCGGATTTGGTATTATTACTTAGTTTGAAAAATATTTTGCACCATTTTTTTATCTGCACTCGCCGCCGCTTTATCCAATTCTTCAATCTCGCCGCCATCTAATTTCCACCCCAAAGCACCAATATTATCCCTCGCCTGTGCCGCAGATTTTGCCCCTGGAATGGGAATAGTTTCTTTGCAGATGCACCAATTAATAGCTACCTGCGAAACAGTCTTGTTTCTGGATGTCGCTATTTCTCGCAAACAGTCTAAAAGCGATCGCATTCCCGGAAGTAGCTGCTTGCACGCTAAACCTCGAATACCTTTAGGAAACGCGCCGTTTTCCGAATATTTACCCGTCAGCAATCCCAAGGCTAGAGGACTGTAAGCAATCAATTTTATCCCCAATTCATCGCAAACATCTTTCAACCCGAGTTCAGTCACCGGATAGGTAGAAAGTAGCGAATATTGCACTTGTAAAGTAACAATTGGAATTTGGCGATCGCTAAATTTCTGATGCACCCATTTCAGCCGTTTCGGCCCGTAATTAGACAAGCCCACACCCTTGACCAATCCTTGCTCGTAAAGGTCAGCCAAACCGTCCAAAAGAGCGCTTTCTTGCCAAGGAGCGTAATTGGCTGTAGACCAGTGCATTTGCACCAAATCTACATTTTTTCCGAGGCGCGAAGCAGAGGCTTTACCCGCCGATATCATTGATTGTCGCGTCAGTCTCCAAGGATAGGCAGCCAGTTTTGTCGCAATACAAATACTGTCTTTATTTGCACCTGAATATTGTTGAGAAAACTGACCCAAAAGCTGTTCGCTGCGTCCGTTTAATTTGCCAGTTCCGTAAGAGTCACCGGTATCGAATAAAGTCACACCGTTGCTGACACAAAGATTGAAAGCGGCCTGCAATTCGCCGTCCATACTTTCATCATAGCCCCACAGCAATCTGTTGCCCCATGCCCAAGTCCCACAGCCCATTTTTGGCAGTAAAAGTTTTTGGTTAGTTTGCATTTTTATTAATGATTAATGATTGAGATCGCGGTAAGGTGCGCAATGCGCACCCTACTTTTTAAATTTTTTACGAATTTTTTTACGTGGTTGGCGAGGGGGAAGGTGCGCTGTTTTTGGTAGGTCGATCCGGCTTAGCTTTCGGGTCTGGTTTGGGTGGCGCAGGCGGAGGGAAAGTAGCCGCGCGTCTCGGTATTTGTAGCGCTGTTCGGAATGCAGAAGACGGGAAGAAAGCACTAAATTGAGAAAGCCGATCGGCAATTGGTTCTGGCGCATATTCCCACAAGCTTTCGTAGTAGAAGAAAGCGACGCCTAAGCCGTATTCTTGGACTGCTTGCACCTGAGATTTAATTTGCTGAATCGGTACTGGGCTATTTCTCAAACCTGTCATAATCCCAACTGCGGTGGGAATCTTTTGCTGTGCTTCTTGCATTTCTGGACGGTTAATCTTGCCGACAAACGATTCTAGATTGGGACGGTACACTTGCACGATTAGCTCGTCGGCAATATCCAAACGCACCCAAGTCAGCCAATCTTGGAGGTGATGTTTGTAAGCAAATTCGTAGTAATTGGGAGAAATAGAGAAAATTGCATTCGGTTTTACTGCTTTGACGGCTTGATTTAGCTGCGACATAAAAGCGGTAATTTTATTGGCTCGCCACTGCACCCATGCTGGATTTTGAAAATCTTTGGGCGGCGCTTTTTTGGTTTCTTTGGTATACAAAGCAACTGTGTAGTCATCGTAGCCAAATTCCGACGGCAAACTCATGTGATCGTCAAATTGAATGCCGTCTGCGTTGTATTGAGTGGTGATTTCGAGTACGAGTTCGGTAATGAATTGCTGCACTTCGGGATGAAAGGGATTGAGCCAAACTACTTCCCCACCTGCGCCGTTTGATGTTTGGCTGCCGTCTTGTTTTTGTGTCAGCCACTCTGGATTATTTAAGGCTAATTCTGATGTGGGAGGAGCCATGAAGCCAAACTCAAACCAAGGAATTACTAGCAGGCCTTGGCGGTGAGCTTTATCGATTAAATCTGCGAGCATATCTTGTCCGTCTAACCCTCTGTAAACAAAGGGTTGAATGTCTCTTTGCTGCGCTACATAGCTGGGATACATTGCATAGCCAGAATTCCAGGCTACAGGATAAATAGTGTTGAAATTTAACCGCTTTAGTTGGCTGACAGCATCTCCTAGTTTGCGACGATCTCTGAGGATGTCTTTGTCGTTTGTAGTCATCCAAACGCCGCGAATTTCCTGGCGGGGTTGCTCGGCGATCGCCGGAATCAAGTTGTTCGCCAGCAATACTATAATGAATGAGAGGGCAAACAGAAGCGGTAAAAGAGTTTTAATCGATCGCTGCCAACTGCGCGGAATGATGCGTAATGTCATAGTTTTGAATGGTGAGTTAGCTATCCAAACACACCCCGGCATAATTTGGTGGTAAAATTTGCTCGCTAACCAGTCTACAGCTATTTGTGCAGATTTTGCGACGATCGCAACTGAGCCTATAATATTTGATACCGATGGTAAGTGACAGCATTCTATCTAACTGCTGGGAAATCATTCATTACGCACTGCAAGCTCTCCTTACCGGACAGTGTGGCCCAAGGAGTGCGAGTGCTGTACAATATCGGGGAAAAGAACATTTCGATCGAACATCTGTAATTTTGTGAAAGATTTAGTCTTAATTGGCGGCGGTCACAGTCATGCTATTGTCTTAAAAATGTTTGGCATCAAACCGCTGCCCGGTGTGCGTTTGACTCTGATTAGCGATGTCCTGCACGCGCCTTATTCGGGGATGCTGCCGGGGCACGTTGCCGGGTTTTACGATTATGATGAATGTCACATCGATTTGCGATCGCTCGCTGAATTTGCCGGGTGTCAAATATTGGTCGATCGGGCGATCGCGATCGACTTTAGCAAAAATTTAGTTATTTGTCAAACTCGCCCTCCAGTTAATTTTGATTTGCTTTCTGTGGATATCGGCAGCACTCCCGCGACTTTATCTGTGCCGGGTGCCGCAGAATATGCAATTCCAGCTAAACCCGTACCGGAGTTTTTAGCTAGCTGGAATCAGTTAATTTCCGAAAGGCAAAACCATCCCCAAAAACCGCTGCGAATTGTCATTGTGGGCGGCGGTGCAGGCGGCGTAGAATTAGCATTAAATATGCAATCTCGATTGGGGAAGGAAGAGGGAAGAAGGAAGAAGGAAGAAGGAAGAGGGAAGAAGGAAGAAGGAAGAAGGAAGAGGGAAGAAGGAAGAGGGAAGAAGGAAGAGGGAAGAAGGAAGAGGGAGGAAAAATTAGAAAACTTATCATCAGAAATTCATTTGTTTCACAGCGGTGCTGAATTGATGCAGGGACACAATCAGCGGGTGCGCCGCCGCCTTAAAGAAATTCTGATTAATCGTGGCGTTAAAGTGCATTTGCAGGAAAAAGTCTGTGCAGTAAAAAAGATTGAGAGAGAAACCAACCCTCAATTCCCTACCAATTACCAAATTTCCTGTAAATCAGGTTTAGAATTAGAGTGCGATCGCATTTTTTGGGTGACACAAGCATCGGCAGCCCATTGGATAAGAGAATCCGGTTTAGCAGCCGACTCAAACGGCTTTATGCAAGTCAACGATTGCCTGCAATCAGTCTCTCACCCCAACGTATTTGGGTCTGGAGATATCGCCGCGATGGTTAATTATCCCCGTCCCAAAGCAGGCGTGTTTGCCGTGCGTCAGGGCAAACCGCTGTTTGAAAATTTGCAGCAGTTTTTATTGGAAAAACCGCTGAAACCCTTTGTACCGCAGGAACAATACTTAGGGTTAATTGGTACTGGGAATAAAAGGGCGATCGCATCTCGCGGCAATTTCATGTGGGAATCATGGTTGTTGTGGTATTGGAAAGATTGGATCGATCGCCAATTTATGCAAAAATTTACCAATCTGCCAAAAACAGGCGATACCAAATAGCAATACCTTCCGCTCTCATCTTCTCTTCCTCTGCGTCCTCTCCGGTTAACAAAAAAAGTATCTTTCAAAAACCCTTTAAGATTGTTATAGTAATATCAGAAGTAAAGACAACTAACTATGTCCAGAAAAATTGGATTTTGGCTGCTGTGGATTGCATTTACCACCTACGCCTTTGTATTTGCACCACCCGACAGCCCAGAAACTATCGCACTAATTACAAATCTTTCCACAGGCAAAATAGCAGACATCAACCCTTTAATTGTAGCGTTGTTCAACATCATGGGAGTCTGGCCGCTCATCTACAGTTGCGTGCTGTTTGCTGACGGCAGGGGCCAGAAAATACCTGCATGGTTGTTTGCCACTTTATCGTTTGGTGTGGGCGCATTTGCCTTGCTGCCTTATTTAGCCCTGCGCGAACCGAATCCAGAATTTTCTGGCACTAAAAACGTCTTTTTAAAGATATTAGACTCCCGTTTTACTGCCATTATCCTAACATTAGGCGCTGCTGCTTTAGTTTCCTTTGGCTTGACAAAAGGCGATTGGTCTGATTTTATTGGGCAGTGGCAAAGCAGCCGCTTTATCCACGTAATGAGTTTAGATTTTTGTATGCTTTGCCTACTATTTCCTGCTTTATTAGGAGACGACATGGCGCGCCGAGGAATGCAGAATTCTACAGCATTTTGGGCAGTAACATTAGTGCCGTTGTTCGGGCCGCTGGCTTATCTGTGCACGCGCAAACCGCTGCCGGAAACTAATGCTGAAACTGTTACAAATTAGACAGCATTGCAGGGAATGCTCAGTTTAATCTAGGAATCAATCACAAGTAATCAGACAAGAAACAGGCAAGATGCCTGTTTCACAATAAGTAAGTTTTATGGTGGGCTGTTGCTGCTAGCCCGCCCATGAAACACTGATTACAAATAGTGCCAAATCTGAGTATTAATCTAAATAATTATCTCCCAGTGTAAGGATTCAGGTCAAAAAACTTGCAGCTCCAGCGCTTATGTGGCAAGGGTTTCAGGGTAAAGTAAGAGCTTTTGTCTCGATCTGTTGACTGTCAATAAGTGACCAGAAATCACAGTTTTTCCCGCTCTATTGACAATAGAGATTTATTTAGCATCAAGCTACATATCTAAAGTCTTTACCCAGCAAGGAGTTCAGTGACCTGAATCCTTACATTAAATTTAAGCCAACAATAGTTTTATGGGCTTTCCCTGACCAAAAATAACTGATTAATTCCGCATTTTTAGGGTCGCTGTAAATCTTTTCTATGACTGTATCGTCTACACTTAATATCCCCCCTACCAGGTTGATAATTTTCACGCATTATGCTAAATCAATCTTTTGGTTCATATCTCTCTCTCAATAAAAAGCGATTGATACCCTGAATGTGAAACATCTCCCAATATCTCGGCTAACCTACTGCACCCTCCATATTTTGGCTCTGACAGCAAAAATAAGGTGTAGATGTCTAGATTGCATTGTGCTGTCGAGGGTTTAGTAATTTCTCTCATTCTCCCATACCCATTACTAGACGACCCTTATTTATCAATTCACTATTTTGTTATTCTGTCAATGCGTAAGTCCTAGTATTTTTTAATTGCGTTTTGGAAAAGCATCTGGTAGCGTCTCCCATCTCCCCATCTCCCCATCTCCCCATCTCCCCATCTCCCCCTCTGGGCCATTTCCCCATCTCCCCCTCTCCCCTCTCCCTCTCTGAAATTTGCCCGATTTTGTTTAACATGATGCAAACTCTGAAGCTAGTTTACGGGTACTCTCATACAGTGCAGTGCAGACTTACACGAAATAAATATGAAGAAATGTAGGCAACGGCTCTCACAAATGTTAAGATTCTTAACATAACGTAGTATTGTGCACGCCCCAACCAAAACCTAACCTGAGACGGTGCTGACTGGGAGTAGCAGCTAGTTACCATAAAACGAAGCCTCTTTAAGTGAAAGGAAAGCGCAAGTCCCCGCCCGCTTTCCTTTCACTTAAAGCTAGGGGTTTGCGAAGCCGCAAACCTTTAGAGGCACAGATCCTCAGCGGGAAAAGCTCATGAAAACTCTTAAGTCCTCAGATACAGATTCTGTTCGCGCTTACTTGCGGGAAATCGGTCGCGTTCCGCTGTTGACCCATGAGCAAGAAATACTCTACGGGAAACAGGTACAGCGCTCAGCCGCACTGCATCAGGAGAAAAATATTTTAGCCGAAGAGTTAGGCCGCGACCCGACGGCGGCTGAATGGGCACAGGCAGTCGGGCTGTCTGAGGCACAGTTGCAGCGGACGATCGAACACGGGGAAAGGGCAAAGCGCCAAATGGTGGAAGCCAATCTCCGCCTGGTAGTGTCTGTTGCCAAAAAATACATCAAGCGCAACGTAGATTTGCTCGATCTAATTCAGGAAGGCACGATCGGGATGCAGCGGGGAGTAGAAAAATTTGACCCGACTAAGGGCTACAGATTTTCAACTTATGCTTATTGGTGGATTCGTCAGGCAATTACTCGGGCGATCGCCGAAAAAGGCCGCACCATCCGCTTACCGATCCACATTACCGAAAAGCTCAACAAAATTAAAAAGGCTCAGCGCTTGCTAGCTCAACAACTCGGTCGCGCGGCTACTGCTGCTGAGTTGGCGTCCGAGTTAGATTTGACTCCCAAACAGATTCGCGAATATCTCGATCGCGCGCGCCTGCCACTTTCCCTGGACTTGCGCGTGGGAGACAATCAAGATACAGAGTTGGGCGATTTGTTGGAAGATACCGGTACTACCCCGGAAGATTTTGCCCTGCAAGCTTCCCTGCGGACTGACTTAGACCACCTGATGGCGGAACTGACTCAGCAACAGCGAGAAGTCCTCGCCTTGCGGTTCGGTTTAGAAGACGGGCAAACCTTAACCTTGGCAAAAATAGGCGATCGTCTCAACATCAGTCGGGAACGAGTGCGACAAATTGAACGGGAAGCTTTGACCAAACTCCGCAAGCGCAAGCAAGATATCAACGATTATCTAGCCAGCTAGATAGATTGGGGATGGCGATCGGGCGAAATGCCCGATCGCCAATCCCCAATCTAAAATCGTAAAAACCGCCGCCTTTAATTCGGTTGTGCCCACTCGGTTGCTGCGACTGTCCTGCTACATTAGTAATTACTTAGTAATTAAAGATCGGCAGCGATCGGATAAGGGTTATTTAATTTAACCGCCCGCGTCTAACATAACAAGCTGTATCTGAAACGGAGGTACTCGTGAGCAACTCATCTAATAAATCCCCAGAATTCTTTGAAGAAGACGGAGAAAATGCCAACTTATTATGGCAATACGTGCAGTCAATGGCTCCCGACACAGTTTCTCAGTTGTCTAAGCCGACTTCTCACGAAGTGTTTCAAGTAATGGAGCGAAATATTGTTGGACTTTTGGGTAATTTGCCTTCGGAACACTTCGGAGTGACAGTCACTACCAGTCGCGAACATTTGGGTAGATTGCTCGCCTCAGCTATGATTAGCGGTTATTTCCTGAAAAATGCCGAACAGCGAATGACATTTGAAAAGTCAATACAAGCCAGTGAGAGACACGGCTCGGAAGATTAGTTGATTCTTAACATTTAAGTTCTACAAGTGTCAAGCCCCCCCTCGCAAGATGGGGGCTTAATATTTTAGATTTTAGATTTTAGATTTTAGATTTTAGATTTTAGAGGGTTGATTTTAGATTAAATAATTGAATAATTATTGATATTATTCTTACATTCCCAATTCCCAATTCCCAATTCCCAATTCCCAATTCATAATTAATATGTCTCTTTCTCCTGTTGCCCACAAAGTGATCGGCGTTGCTGCAATCTGGAACGATCGCCAACAAATTTTGATTGACAAGCGCCGACAGCACGGACTGCACGGGGGTTTCTGGGAGTTT
Organism: Microcoleus sp. A003_D6; assembly: GCF_036702825.1. Lineage (NCBI taxonomy): Bacteria > Bacillati > Cyanobacteriota > Cyanophyceae > Oscillatoriales > Microcoleaceae > Microcoleus > Microcoleus sp. A003_D6. Next base: position 21,630 of record NZ_JAUBWA010000061.1, read on the forward strand.
CCGGGGGGTAAAATAGAGCCTGGGGAAACGATCGAAGCTTGCATAGAACGGGAAATTATGGAGGAGTTGGGGATTGTCGTAGAAGTTGGCGATCGCCTGATTACAATTGACCACGACTACACTAAATTTACAGTTAGACTATACGTGCACCACTGCCGCTACGTCAGCGGGGAACCGCAAACGATCGAATGCGATGAAATTCGCTGGGTGACACTCGACGAAATTGACCAGTTTACTTTTCCCGAAGCAAACAAACAGATTATTGCTGCACTGCGGAAAAGTTGAGCTGTAATGTCAAATTCCGTTGCAACTATCAACCGTCAACCGTCAACCGTCAACCGTCAACCGTCAACCGTCAACTATCAACTGTCAACTGTCAACTATCAACTGTCAACTATCAACTGTCAACTGTCAACTGACAACTGACAACTGACAACTGACTTTTATTTCTGAACGGGCAGAGTAAAATGAAAACAACTGCCTCTATCGGGTACAGAATCTACCCAAATTTGACCGTAGTGGGCGCGGATGATGCCTTGACACAGAGACAGTCCAATGCCGTAACCGTCTGTTGATTTATCTCGCTGCAAGCGAAAGCTGTCTTCAAAAATGCTCGCGCAATCTTCTTCAGGAATTCCCGGGCCGCTGTTGCAAATGCTGACTTGAATTTTGTAAGCGGTGCGGTGGAGAATTGAAAGATTAACAGTTCCTCGGTCTGGCGTGTACTTGCTGGCGTTGTCAAGCAGGTTGACTATGACTTGTTTGATGCGATCGGGATCGGCATAAATCAAGGGCAAATCTGCGGGAATGTCTGTTTCTAAGTTCAGACTTTTCGCCTGAAATTTATCTTCAAATTGCAGGATTGCATCTTGACAAATCGCCCCCAGTTCGATTTTTTTTGCTTCAATGTGGAGTTGAGCGTTTGTACCCCGGGCTGCTTCCAGGATATCTGTAATCATGCGATCGACAATTCGGATTTGGCGGCGGGCTTGTTTCATCAAATGAGCCGCCAGAGTCGGTGTCAAACGCGGTTTTTCCCCCTGTTTCACTTTCTGATTTGACTCCAAAGTCTCCAAAGCCAAAGATGCAGCCGTCAAGGGATTTCGCAAGTCGTGAGCTAGCATCGCAATAATTCGGTCTTTCAACTGCAATTGCTCTTGGAGGTGTTCTTTTTCCTGTTTGAGGCGAAAAACTTCGTCAGAAAGCTGCACGAGTTCGGTGGCGCAAGCAACGGAATAGATTGGTTTTTGGTCTGCCAGATTTGCAGCCAGAGCAGAGACCGACTGCTGCCGGGGTGCGTATTCTTCTACAGAACGCTTCCAGCGGGGCCACCAGTGTTCGAGTTGGGCGATCAAATTGCTGCCGGCGAGAGTTTGTCGCGGCTCGGGATGAATTTTGAGCAGGGAGGGAGTCGCTACAAGTTTAAAGTGTTCGGCTAAATCCGGCTGTTCTCCTACGTCGATGACTTGAAGCTCAAAGTCGCACTCTGCCTTCAAATCCTTGAGGTACTTGCGGATGTGTTTGGTCTGTTCCCGGGAAGAGGAACGCTTGTCTACGAACAGCAAAAGCTGTAAAAGCGGTTCGGAATTGGTCGGCTGTTCGGGAGAACAGTCGGTTTCGCTGGTGTCGAGTGTTGGATGGACGCTGTTGAGCTTTTCGATCGGGTGAAAATAATTGACCATTGCCGAGCCGAGTTATTTCACTTCTACTTTAATTTAATACTTACTTTAGATTTGTGCTATTGTCCGATAATTTCGTTACGGCGGGCCCATGACATTTTTGAGATGGAAGAAAAATGAGTCGCTGCGGGTGGTGGTTAAAGTGGCGGCCGCCTTTTTTGTGCTGTGCTTGTTGCTGACGCTGCACCGCTACTACAGCTTTTACGCTACTTACGACCAAGGGATTTTCAATCAACTTTTTTGGAACGGCACTCGGGGTCACTTGTTTGAGAGTTCCCTGTCTTCGGCTTTGTCCACTAATGTCGTTCACCAAAACCAGATCCCGGAAGTATCTTACTACCGGTTGGGGCAGCATTTCACCCCGGCGCTGATGCTGTGGCTGCCAATTTACTCGCTGTTTCCCTCGCCGGTCACTTTGACGGTGTTGCAGGTGACTCTGATTGCGGCGGCTGGAGGAGTGCTCTACGCTCTCGCCAGACACTATCTGGAACCGCGGTTGTCGGCGACAATTGTTGTGAGCTACTACTGTGCTAACGCGGTCATAGGCCCGACTTTGGGCAATTTTCACGATGTTTGTCAAATTCCGCTTTATGTCTTCGGCTTGCTGCTGGCGATGGAGAAGCGCTGGTGGTGGCTGTTTGGCATTCTCGCAACTTTAATTTTGGCCGTGCGAGAAGATTCGGGAATTGTTTTGTTTGGCGTCGGAGTTTACATGATTTTGAGCCGGCGCTACCCTCGGACTGGTTTGGCTGTCTGCATTCTCAGTTTTGGTTACACGATCGTCCTGACCAATCTGATTATGCCTTTGTTTTCTGATGACATATCCCAGCGGTTTATGATGGAGCGCTTCGGTCAATATGCTTCGGGGGATGAAGCTTCGACTCTAGAAATTCTTTGGGGAATGGTTAGCAATCCGGGGCGGTTGGTGGCTGAACTATTTACGCCGTTTTTTGGTAAAATCAAATACTTGCTCGGCCAGTGGTTGCCATTAGCTTTAGTTCCTGCCGTAGCGCCTGCGTCTTGGACGATCGCTGGATTTCCGCTCCTGAAGCTATTTTTAGCGAAAGGAGAGTCGGTGCTGGCGATTAATATTCGCTATGCGATGACTGTGGTTCCAGGGCTTTTTTACGGGGCAATCCTGTGGTGGGCCGATCGCCAAAAGGAAGAAGATAAAATTAGAAGCGGAGAAAAAACAAGCTTGCGTTTTCCTTCTGCGGCTTTGCCTTGGGCTTCGTCTTCCAAGTTTCGTCGCTTTTGGGCGTTTTGCATCTGCTTGTCGCTATTTTTTACCTTCACGTCTAACCCAAATCGGACTTTTTCTTTCATTTTGCCTGATGCGATCGATCCTTGGGTGCAGGTTCCTCTCGTCAGACAGTGGCAGCACGTATCTCAAGTGCGGCCGCTGTTGGCTCAAATTCCTGCTGATGCTAGCGTGGCTGCGACGAATACTATTGTACCGATTTTGTCAAGCCGCCGGGAAATTCTCAGGTTCCCGATGTTGGAACTGCGGAATGATGCGGGGGAGGCAGTGAAGATGGAGTATGTAATTGCCGATATGTGGCAGTTGCAGCAGTATCAGACTGCGTTTCGCCGGGAACGGGGACAGTTGCAGGCGATCGTCCCGCAGATCGATCGCCTTTCCAATTCTGGAGAGTACGGAATTGTGGGCTTTGAAGACGGCGCGATTTTGATGCGCAAGGGTGCTGTTTCTAACTCTGCATCCGTTGCTGCTTGGACTCGTTTTCGCCGCGACTTGGAGCCGATTTTGAAGAAAGGGTAAGCGGGTACGGCCGATCGCCATTGCTTCCTTCTGTAGCACAAATCTTGAGGAAACCTGTTTTTTTGGCAGCAATGGCGATCGAGCAATTTCTTGCAAAGACCCGGTTTCTGCATGATTTTCCGTCCTTGTTGCTGCCAAAAGTCAGGCATTGGCCATAAACTTGCGATCGACCCACATTTTAGGCTGCGTATTATACAATAAATCTGTTAATCATAAACATTAAGATATATAAATTCTTTGGAGGCGAGAAAGATGAAAATTTTGGCACTGGCATGGGAGTTTCCTCCCAGAATCGTCGGCGGTATCGCCCGCCACGTATCCGAACTGTATCCAGAATTGGTGAAGCTGGGCCACGAGATTCACTTAATTACAGTAGAGTTCGGCCATGCGCCGATGTACGAAGTGGTGGAAGGAATACAGGTGCATCGGGTGGTGGTGGGACACGCCAGGGACTTTTTTCACTGGGTGGCGAACCTCAACCAAAGCATGGGCCACCAAGGCGGCAAACTAATGCTGGAGGAAGGCCCCTTTGATATCATCCACGCTCATGATTGGTTGGTGGGAGATGCGGCGATCGCCCTCAAGCATACCTTTAAAGTACCCCTCATTGCCACCATCCACGCCACCGAATACGGGCGCTTCAACGGCATCCACAATGACGGACAGCGCTACATCCACGCTAAGGAAAATATCCTCGCTTACAACGCTTGGCGGCTGATTGTTTGCAGCGATTATATGCGACGGGAAGCAGAACGGGTACTATCGACTCCTTGGAACAAAATAGAGGTAATTTATAACGGAATTAGGTCGGAAAAAAAGCCACGCTTGAACGAAAGCGACGCGAGGGATTTTCGTCGCAAATTTGCAGCAGACGACGAGAAAATTGTCTATTACGTGGGCAGAATTAGCTATGAAAAAGGCATTGCTGTATTTCTGAATGCGGCACCTAAAGTAATTTGGGAAATGGGGGGGAAAGCCAAAATAGTAATTGTTGGCGGTGGCAATACAGACCATCTTAAACTTTTAGCTTGGGATTTAGGAATTTGGCATAAATGTTATTTTACAGGCTTCATGTTTGAGGAACATCTCGACAAATTCCAGACGGTGGCTGACTGCGCGGTTTTCCCCAGTCTTTACGAACCTTTTGGGATTGTAGCTTTAGAAAGCTTTGCTGCAAGGGTACCGGTGGTGGTTTCGGATGCGGGCGGACTTCCAGAGGTGGTGCTGCACACTAAAACTGGTGTTGTTACTGAGGCAAATAATCGGGATTCTTTGGCCTGGGGGATTTTGGAAGTGCTGAAAAATCCGGGTTACGGGCGGTGGTTGGTTGATAATGCTTATGAGGATTTGGAACGCCGGTTTAGTTGGCCGAAGTTGGCGATGGAAACGGAGTGGGTTTATCAACGGGTGGTGGAGGAAAGGGCCGAGGTTGATTGGTAAAACTGACAGTTGGCAGTTGGTAGTTGACAGTTGGCAGTTGGCAGTTGGCAGTTGACAGTTGGCAGTTGGCAGTTGGCAGTTGGCAGTTGGCAGTTGGCAGTTGGCAGTTGACAGAAACAGATATGGCAATTCTCAAGTTAGTGAATGGGTAATTGGTAATAGGAATTGGTGATGGGGAATTGGTAATCGGTAATCGGTAATTGGTAATCAGAAGATTTAAAGGGAATTTGCATTTTGAATATTTTTAGGGACATCGATCCCCAACGCAAACGCAGCTTGCTGACTTTATTCACCGCAGGCCTGCTATTCTGGTCGAGTTTGGCTTCGCTGCTGCCAACTTTGCCGCTGTACGTCCAAGATGTTGGCGGCACAAAACAGCAAATTGGCTTTGTGATGGGTGCATTTGCGATCGGGCTTTTGCTGGCGAGGCCGCAGTTGGGCAAAATAGCCGACAGCAGGGGGCGAAAACAAGTTTTGCTGCTAGGCGCGGCAGTCGCTGCGATCGCCCCCATGGGCTACCTGTTAGCTCAATCTATCCCCTTGCTGTTACTTCTCCGCGCTTTTCACGGCATTAGCATCGCCGCTTTTACCACAGCTTACAGCGCTTTGGTAACAGATTTTTCGCCGCCTCAAAAGCGGGGCGAATTAATCGGTTACATGAGTTTGGTGAATCCTATTGGTCTAGCAGTTGGGCCGGCTATTGGCGGATTTGTGCAAGCTTGGGTTGGTTATACTCCTTTGTTTGCGATGTCGGCGGCTTTCGCTGCAACGGCTGTATTTTTTACCAGCAAAATTGCGGAACCAAATTTTGCAGAGTTAACAAAATCTGACTCGCTATCTGAGGACAAAAATAGCCAAAAATACTGGCAAATGCTGTGGAATCCTAGAGTGCGGATTCCGGCTTTAGTATTATTGGTGGTTGGTTTAGTATTTGGAACTTTGAGCACTTTTATGCCTTTGTTTATCCAAGAAACTAAGGTTAATTTGAATCCGGGATTATTTTATTCTACGGCGGCTGTCGCCAGTTTCGGTATACGGTTGCTCACAGGACGGGCTTCGGACAAATACGGCCGCGGCTTGTTTATTTCTGGCGGCTTAATCTGTTATGCCGTATCTATGTTATTGTTGTATTTTGCTAACAACAGCAGTGCTTTTTTAATGGCAGCTTTGGTTGAAGGTTGCGCGGGCGGTACGGTTTTGCCGATGATGGTAACGCTGATGTCGGACAGGTGCGAACCTCATGAAAGGGGCCGCTTGTTTTCGCTTTGTATTGGCGGATTTGATTTGGGAATTGCGATTGCTGGGCCGACTTTAGGTTTTGTTGCTGAACAAGTTGGCTACAGAAATATGTTTGGTTTTGCGGCTGGCCTCGCTGGCTTGGCTTTGCTGGTTTTTATTACTCTGTCTAGCAAGGGCTTGTCTAATTCGATGAAATTTGCGATCGGGCGAGGCAAAGATGTTTATGCTTTGAATCAGTGACATAGTACGGGCAAGATGCCCATCCCACAAAAAGTTTTTTTCTTGTGGAATGGGCATCTTGCCCGTTCCAAAATTTGATTAAAAGGACTTTTGCAAGAGGTCTATTGAGTATGAAGGTAATAATTAAAAAAGTTATGAGTTTTAAGTCGTGAGCTGAATTAATTTCTTAATTCAAAACTCAAAACTCAAAATTCATAACTTTTAGTAGTGGGCTTGGAGGGATTCGAACCCCCGACCTCATGGTTCGTAGCCATGCACTCTATCCAACTAAGCTACAAGCCCCTGTTGAGTTCAGATTTAATCTAAAATTGATTAAGTTCTTTTCTCACAGAATCTAACATTAACACCATTACCAAAATAATGCAAGACATTTCGCCAACTTTTTCTAAATTGCCCGATCGCGCACAGCTAACTCACCTCGACAGCAGCGGGGAAGCCCAAATGGTGGACGTTTCGGCGAAAGTCGCAACTGTGCGGCAAGCTGTGGCTGCGGGCCGGGTGCGGATGCTGCCGGAGACGTTTGCGGCGATCGAAGCGGGGAATGCGCCGAAAGGCGATGTGTTGGGGACTGCAAGGCTGGCTGGAATTATGGCGGCGAAACAGACTGCAAATTTGATTCCTCTGTGTCACCCTCTGCCGCTGAGTAGCGTGGAAGTGCAGGTGATAGCGGATGCTGGGTTGCCGGGGTATCAAATTCGGGCGACGGTGAAAATTAAGGCGGAAACAGGGGTGGAAATGGAGGCGCTGACGGCGGTTTCGGTGGCGGCGCTGACTTTGTACGATATGGCGAAGGCTTTGGAAAAGTCGATCGCCATTGAATCAATTCGCCTGGTAAGCAAAAGCGGCGGCAAGTCAGGAGACTATGAAAATTTAGAGGCATAAGTTTCATGCCCAAAGAGGGATGCAGCATTCAAAAAGCTGCACTTAAGATTAAAATAGGCACAGAACTACTAATATCAACTGAAAAACTATGCCTCCTCGTTGGCCCCGCAAACCCGATCGCAACGATCCAGAGTACCGCCGCTTAGATGACCGGATGAATTTTGCTATCCACGTCGGTCTTTTTTCTGCTACCAATTCTGGTTTGTGGTTTGTTCACAATTTGCAGAAGGCTGATTGGCCTTGGGCAATTTCGGTAACGGGTGGATGGGCTCTAGTAGTTTTGGCCCACGCGATTTACATTTTCGCGATCGCCGATTATTCGCCCCTCACCAAAGATTCTGGCTGAAGGCAGTTGTCGGCGATTTGTTAAGTCTTTTGATTGATAACAAATAACTTTGTGCTTTTTTAGATATGGCTAATACTACACAGGCGATCGAATCCTTAGCAGCAGAAATCGGCGAAAATGTCTACATGGACATTGCCAAATGGCATTTGTATCTGAGAGATGCTCACCTGCATACAGTTGTTGCCAAACAACTTTATTCGATGCTGGAAGATGGCAATTTAGATGCTGACAGAGTTGGACAAGTTTTGCAAGGAATTCCAGTTAAGTTGGGCGGCGGCAAGCGGGAAGTGCCACTGGCAGATTTGATTCCGATGCAGTGTCAAGTTCAGTTGATGGATGTGCTTGAGGAATTTCAGCGGAAGATGTAAAGTAAAGGGCGGGTTTTGTACGCAGATTTTGGGCGTTGTGTCTGGTATTTCGCCCTTAACCCGCCCCGACAATTTTATTTGCGAAAACGGCCCCGAATGCGATCGACAAACATATCAACTTCCGGCAACTTCATCTGACTGACAAACACCGCAAAAACTGCTAACCCTACAAAACTTGCCACACTCAACTGCACTAATTGAATTACCAAACCTTCAGTACCCAAAAGTCTTTGACAGGCTTGCAGAGTAGCCAAAGTAACGAAAGCAGTTAGACAACTGCCAGAAGTTAACCCCAGAAAAGGCAAACTCCACTCCCGCCAAGGTAGGCCGCCCAGCTTTTTATCTAATAAGTACAAAAGCATAACCATCGAAACAAGATTCACTCCCACCGTCGCCAAAACTAATCCGGGCGCACCAAAAGCTCCTACTAACAAATAATCCAGCAGTCCGTTCAAAAAGATATTGATAATACTGATCCGAAAAGGCGTTTCTCCGTCTCCCAAAGCGTAAAATACCCGTACCAAAACGTCGCGTCCCAAATACACAAACATTCCAATACTGTAAGCCATCAAGATCGGCGTGACAAACTCCGATGCTGACCGATCGAAAGCATAGCGTTCGTAAACAACGCGGACGATCGGCCCGGCAAGTGTTACCATTAAAGCGCTCAGGGGCAGCATCGTAATCCCGGTCAAAACTAAAGATTGACGAATTTTATTTTTTAATTCCGGCCAATCTTTGGGTTCTGTGAGGCGAGAAAATATCGGTAAAAATGGCACTAAAATTACATTAGAAATGATGCCTAAAGGCGTCATAACTAACAAGCCGCTGTAACCCATCGCAGAGGCAGCTTGAGGGATGTAGGATGCGAAAAATAGGTCAGTATAGACATTAATTTGCAGCATTCCCGAGGATAAGGTAGCAGGAACCATCACCTTAATTACTTCTTGCACTCCAGGGCGTTTAAAATTAAACCGCAAGCGCAATGTTCCCAAGCCAGCGCGCCACTGCGCCGCCAGTTGCACCAACCACTGCAAAACTGCTCCTGCTAAGGTTCCCCAAGCTAACACTAAGCCGCCAATTAGTGCGTATTGTGGCTGAATAATTTTTTCTCCCAGTTGCAGTGCGAGAATCCCCAAACCGCCGACAAGTGCAACGCTGGAAAATAAAGGGCTAATCGAAGGCAACCAGTACATATCGGCAGCGTTGAGAGTGCCGAAACCAATGCCGATCAAGCCTGAAAGTAATGCCATCGGTGCCATAATCCGAAATTGCTGGACGGCAATTGCTTTGATTTCTAAACCTTCTGCTGTTCTATTTAATCCCGGTGCTACCAAATCTATTAGCGGATCGGCAAAAATAATTAAAGCCACTGTCACCAACAGCAACAAGCCGCCAACTAAAGTAGTGATAGTCTCGACTAAGGGCGCTGCTTCTTTTTTGTCGCGGCGGGCTAAAACGCTGACTATGGCGCTGTGAAATGGCCCGTTAATGCCTCCGAGCAAAATAAATAAGAAACCGGGGATGACGTAGGCGTAGTTGTAGGCATCGACGGCGACACCGACTCCAAAGGCTGCGGCGATCGCAATTTGGCGCACCAATCCAAAGACTTTGCTAATTAGAGTGGCGACTGCGACAATGCCGGCAATGCCTGCTAGGGAACGAGAGGGCTTCTGTAATTCTGACACAAATAGTTACAAATGCTAGTGCTAAAAGGCTTCACTAAGTTTAATAGCAAATCGGGAAAATGATAACATGAATTCAGAAAATTTCTAGGGGGAATTGCGCTTATACCAATTTTATCGATATTACTGACTTGCGGAAATTCAATAATCGATCGGGACTCTTCGTCCTAACTAAAAACCGCCGTTTCGTGCTATGATGCGTCAATCTACAATCTACAAACTACAATCTACTATTTAAAAATGATGAAACAAATGAGTTAATAAAAGCAGCTAAATAACATATAGTTGATAACTGATGACTGATTGTGTTAGCTCCCCGACTTATTTCAAAAGTTCGGAGTCCGGTATTCGGTTTGAGGTAAAATCTAAAATCTAAAATTTAAAATCTCAAATCGAATGACTGACTTAATTTACAAATATCCCCCTCTTTTACCCGGCATCTTAATCAAGCGGTACAAGCGATTTTTTGCCGAAATTGAACTAGATTCTGGAGAAATCATCACCGCGCACTGTCCGAATACTGGCCCGATGACTGGTGTTTGCATTCCCGGCAATCCAGTGCTAGTATCTGGCAGCGACAATCCTAAACGCAAGTTAGCTTATACTTGGGAATTAATTAAAGTTTGCGACACTGTGCCAACTTGGGTGGGAGTTAATACTGGGCTGCCAAATCGAGTAGTTAAATTAGCTTTGGAATTAGGCTTGTTTCCTGAGTTGGGCAATTACAGTTTAATTCAACCGGAGGTTGTTTACGGAACTGATAAAAAAAGTAGAGTTGATTTTTTGCTGACTGGTGAGGAAAAACTGATTTTTCTGGAAGTTAAAAATACAACTTGGGTAAAAGAAACCTTGGCTTTATTTCCCGATACAGTCACAGAAAGAGGACAGAAACATTTGAGGGAATTGATCGAAGTGGTGCGGCAGGGTTCGAGGGCTGTAATGCTGTATTTTATTAATCGCGGGGATTGTACTGATTTTGCTCCCGGGGATAGTGCCGATCGCCTTTACGGAGAATTGTTCAGACAGGCTAGGAGTGAAGGTGTAGAGGTTTTGCCTTGTCGGTTTGGCGTGACGCCGGAAGGTGTTCGGTATTTGGGGTTAGCAAAACTGGATTTAAGTCAACCCACCTCATACTCAGATTCCAGACTTACTTAAGAATTCGGGAATCTAACAGCGATCGCATTTAATGTTTCGCTTACAATTACACTATGTAGCATCTAATCAAAAAAGAGCGATCGCACTATGGGAATGACCCTGACCGAAAAAATATTAGCCAAAGCATCAGGCCGCACTAAAGTCGAGCCCGGAGAAAACATCTGGGTAGACACAGACGTATTGATGACCCACGATGTCTGCGGCCCCGGCACGATCGGCGTTTTCAAACGCGAATTCGGCGAGAATGCTAAAGTCTGGAATCCCGACAAAATCGTCTTAATTCCCGATCACTACATTTTCACCAACGACGAACGCGCTAACCGCAACGTCGATATTCTCCGCGATTTTGCCAAAGAACAAGGGATCAAATACTTTTACGACATCACGGATCGATCGGACTTCAAAGCAAATCCCGACTACAAAGGAGTTTGCCACATCGCGCTAGCACAAGAAGGCCACACCAGACCGGGCGAAGTGCTCTTCGGCACAGATTCCCACACCTGCAATGCCGGCGCTTTCGGACAATTTGCCACCGGTATCGGCAATACAGACGCTGCTTTTATCATGGGAACCGGCAAACTGTTAATCAAAGTTCCGGCAACCATGCGCTTTGTACTCAACGGCGAACTGCCGGATTATTTGTTAGCAAAAGACCTAATTTTGCAGATTATTGGTGATATCAGCGTTGCCGGTGCTAACTACCGGACAATGGAATTTGCCGGCGATACAGTCGAACGTTTGACGATGGAAGAACGGATGACGCTGTGCAATATGGTAATCGAAGCTGGCGGTAAAAACGGCACGGTGGCTGCGGACAAAACTACCTTTGATTACGTTAATCCTCGTACTAATGTGCCCTTTGAGGCATTTTACACTGATGTTGATGCTACATTTTATAGCGATCGCACCTACGATGTCACCAAATTAGAACCAGTCGTCGCCAAACCCCACTCCCCCGACAACCGCGAGTTAGCCCGCAACTGCCGCGATGTCAAGATCGATCGAGTTTACATCGGTTCCTGCACCGGTGGCAAAACCTCCGACTTCCTGAATGCCGCCCGAATTATCAAAGGAAATCAAGTCAAAGTTCCGACTTATTTAGTACCGGCAACTCAGAAAGTTTACGAAGATTTGTTTGTCACAAAATTCGACGGTCAAACGCTTTCGGAAATATTCTTAGCTGCCGGCTGCATCGAACCAGCAGCGCCTTCTTGCGCCGCTTGTTTGGGTGGCCCGAAAGATACTTTTGGGCGGATGAACGAACCCGAAATTTGCGTGTCTACAACTAACCGCAATTTCCCCGGCCGGATGGGGAATAAAGAAGCGCAAGTTTATCTAGCTTCGCCTTACACGGCGGCGGCGTCTGCGCTGACTGGGTATGTCACAGATCCGCGAGAATTCCTGTCTTAGAAAGTAGCTGATAGAAGGTGCGCAATGCGCACCCTACGAGATGAATAGACCTCTTGCAAAAATAACTAGGACGGGCAAGATGCCCGTCCCACAAAAAACATTTTTCCTTGTGGAACGGGCATCTTGCCCGTTCCAAAATTTGATTAAAAGGACTTTTGCAAGAGGTCTAATGTAGTAAGGTGCGCAATGCGCACCCTACGAGATGAATGTAAGGTGCGCACTGCGCACCCGCAGAGATGAGTGTAAGATGTCCTATAAAAAAGTAAGAGGACAATATTCATGCCAAACTATCGCCGATTTTACCTTCCTGGTGAAACTTTCTTCCTAACGCTTGTTACCTACAATCGCACACCGCTATTTTACGTTTGCAAGATTGCTCCAAATTTAAAGCATTAAGAGCAATTCGTCGCAGCAATGCTAAGTATCGTAATAATACACCCCGCCATATTTAATAACTCTAATAACGCAGGAATTGCCGTAATTTCATTAGATTTATCTGCTACCTTTACTTGTCCTAAAACAAGACGATATTGACTCGACCAAGCGCTCACTAGATGTAAAGCTGATTTCCACGGCGCACTCTATCGTATGAGCCTTTGATAGTCTTACCATCAATAGGAATGACCTGCGCCCCTACCACCTCAACTATCGATTCTATCCAACGTCGAAAGCATTGCTCAAATACTTTGGGATTAATGCGTTCAAAGACTCGTCGAAATGTATCTGCACTTGGGATACCTCCTGGTAAAGCTAAAAACTGCTCCAATCATTCACATTTACTTAATCCATAATTTTCCATGTCTTCCCATCCATTACCTCCTGCAATTACTGACAATATTCCAACGCTCAAAATATCTGTTAATATATAAACACGCGTTCTTTCTACACGAGAGTCTTTGATATCACCAAATACTAATGCCATTTTTTCTTTCAGTGCAGTCGCCTGAGCTATACTCAATCTTTTTGAGCTTTTAATCCTGTGTTTTCGAGATTTGAAACCTGATGCCAGAAGACTGACCTGTTAAGTAAGATAGAGACTTTCTTCTTACAAGCATACTACATAACATCTTTGATACTCAAATTGTCTCTCTCAATATACAAGTGGGCCAAATAATCTATATTTTTAAATACAAAATTAGATGCGCTTACCCTGCTTTCGGTTAGTGCATCCCGACTGGCGAGTGTTTTTATTAGAAATAGTTGGCTATTGGCGGCCGGAGTATTTGCAAAAGAAATTTGCACAAGTACAGAAGTCTGAATGCGATAACTTGATTTTAGCTATTTCCGAACGGCTGAATTTAGAAAAAGCAGGGGTGAATGTAAAAGACGTGCCAGCAAAAGTAGCCTGGTTTAAAGATAAATTGTTGCCCAAATCAGTCCTGGAAGTCCTCGAATAGTAACCAATCCGCCCATCAGTTGCAAACTTCTTTCTTTCTCTCTCTCTGCGCCCTCTGCGCCCTCTGCGGTTCAAAAAAATCCTCCTCAAAAAACCTCGCACATTGCACGCTATACTAAAATGGGAATTTACCCAAATCCTTGCCACCGCCTACTCTCACCCCAAAATTAATTGAACAATGGCAGACACAAGTATTGTCGAAAAAATCAAAAAGCTGTTAGCCCTCGCCACCTCATCAAATGAAAACGAATCGACTGCTGCGGCCGAAAAAGCTTCCCTTTTACTGGCACAGTACAATCTGGGCCTCGCCGATTTAGGGCCAAATCAACAAGAAGAGATTGACGAAAACTCAGTTGAAACAACATCCAAATTTGTCACTTGGAAAATGATGCTGCTTTCGGGGATTGCCGACGCTAACGGTTGCACGGCCATGCGAAATACTTATAATGGCAGTATGTTTTTGGTGGGAACTTCTACAAACCTGATTGTTTGCAAACATCTGTACGAGTATTTGAGTTCGGCGATTGAAAAAAGGGCTAAATACCGCAAAGGAAACGGCAGGGGATTGGCGTATCTGAATGCTTTTCGGGTTGGATGCGCGACAAGGTTGAGACAAAGATTGTTGGAACAAAAACAGGAGATGGAAGAGTCGGGGATTCCGGGTTCGGGGGATGCGGCGGCGACTCCAGGGATTGTAGTGCGATCGATGTTTGAGAAAAATCAACAGGCGATCGCGGATTATTTAGAGGGCCGAGGGGCTAAAGTTAAAACAAGAAGTGGTAGTCAAGTCAGCAGCGCGGCGGGTTTTAATTCGGGGTATGAAGTGGGCGACAAAATTAGTTTGCACAAGCAAGTGCAGCCGCAAGGGGATATGAAACAACTTAATGAAAGTCTTTGAGTTTAACTATAGTTAGCATTAAAAAGGAATTTCTTCATCAATCTCAGGAGATTTTGCAGCCAGTTTATCCCAAGCTTCATTTGCCGCTTGTTTTATCCTATAATCACTATCTCGCAAAGCATCAATTAGGGAGTCTACTGCTCTTAAATCGCCGATTTCACCTAACGCCCAAACTGCCATCTGTCGAAGAACTTCATCCTCGTTATCTTGCAAAGCTTCAATGAGAGGGTAAGTTGCTTGTTCATCTTTGAGCTGACCGAGAGCCTTTGCTGCACTGACTTTAGTTTGGCAATCCCAATTATTATGACAATCGTCTTTAAGAGCGGTAATTAGAACAGGCACAGCTCTAGTATCGCCTAACTCTCCCAAAATTCTGGCTACCTCTTCTTTGGGATCGTAATAGAGAAATGGATCGTTATTCTGCTGGTTCAATCGCTCTACATTCTGATGATTGAGTAATTGCAACCCTTGAATTAGAGGCTCCACAGTTCTTGGGTCTTTAAATTCGATTAGGTCGTTGGAGAAATATGTAAAAAACCGACCACACAAAGAGCCTTGCTGAATAGCTTGTAGAGCAAATTCTATAATCTGGGAGTTATATTTACGCCAAATCTGATATTCTTTTTCAGGGTTGCGAGAAATATAATCTCCTATGAAGTAAGCTCCAGTTTCATAGCATTCTGCAATAGTTAGCATCATACTGGTTAAACTTGTATACTTTTCAAGTAAAGTTAACTCTCCTTCTTCAAGTCGATGAAAAATTATCGGACAAAAATTTAGTATGTTATTAATTAAAACGCACCCATTATCTTCCCATAAAATGTGATAAAAAATATTTAAATACTTAAAATTTCCCCAATAAGGCTTAATTATACCTACATCGGCTATGTTATTTGTTTGGATAGTTTGATGTGTGAAGATATCCTGGCGCAGCTCTGCAACGATTTCTTGTAGAGGTCTAAAAGCCCAACTATGAAATATCCAAGCTGTTTCCTTCCACTCATCTCCTTCTACTGCACCATTTCTCCACTGATAGAGTTCATAGAGTTCAGGATAAAATTGGATTGGTAAATCTCTTACTAAGTCATCTATCTCATCCTTTGATAAGCCAGGGTATAGATACTCAATCCACGAGGGTTCGTGTCGCTCTATCCAGCTTAAGATTCGGTTTAAGGCGTCGGTTAATTCTGAAGTCATAACTTTCTTTAAAATGGAACCCACCGCCGCAAGTTAGAATTTTTCCGCTGTCACGCACCCTACGACTGATCTCTTGCACAGACTGTAATGAATCAATCAATCAACTCCGGTTCTGCAAAAATCCGTCGAGTCGTCAACTCCAAACCCGCCAGCAACTCACCGACAATCAGCATATTATCGGGACTTAGACATTTTATACTCACTAAAGCGGCTGAAAACCTCTCTGGACAACGAAAACAGGTTGATGACCTAAAAACGCCTGAAACCTTTGTGACTGCTAGATTTATGCCTATTCGAGCTAAAAGTCTTTCTATGTCGGGGTTTGAAGCCATTTTCGCTTCGGTTTTTGTTTGAATCCCATAAAACAGATCGACCCCTTCAACACCCGCGCTCTTGTTAAAATAAATGAACGTAGCAAACCACAAGCGGTCAATCTTGGCAGTCTTCAACCTTGGGCAAAGCAATATATATGAAAAATTCTTGGAAACACGCATGGCTGGGGCATCTAGCTGCAATCAGAGACAAGTCGAGCCAGAATCCTAAAAAATCAATTCCAGGACGCAATCTTTGGCGCATCCTGGGCAGTTTGGTGATTTCTCAAGGAATATTGCTCTCGACCCCGGTGTTTGCCGACAGCGCGCCAAACACCATGAGTTACAGCCAACTGATCGACAAAATAGAAAAAGGGCAAGTCAGTAAAGTCGAAATAGACGAAATTCAAAGAACTGCCAAAGTTAAGCTAAAAGATCAAAAAAGCGATCGAGAACAAATTGTTACTCTGTTCGACTACAACAACCGAGAACTGTACTCGCAAATCCGCGCCAAAAAGATCGACTTTGAAGTCAAACAAACAGCAGACAACACCGCAGCAGTCAGTTTAGTAGTAAACTTGCTGGTAATTTTCGCAGTGCTGGCAGTGCTGATGGCAATCCTGCGCCGATCGACCCAATCTCAAGGAAATGCCATGAACTTCGGCAAATCCAGAGCTCGTTTCCAAATGGAAGCAAAAACCGGCGTGATGTTCGACGACGTAGCAGGCATCGAAGAAGCTAAAGAAGAACTGCAAGAAGTCGTAACCTTCCTCAAAAAACCCGAACGCTTCAACGCCATCGGCGCCAAAATTCCCAGAGGAGTCCTGTTAATCGGGCCTCCGGGAACAGGCAAAACCATGCTGGCAAAAGCGATCGCAGGCGAAGCAGGCGTCCCCTTCTTCAGCATCTCCGGTTCCGAATTTGTCGAAATGTTCGTCGGAGTTGGCGCCTCCCGCGTCCGCGACTTGTTCAAGAAAGCTAAAGAAAATTCGCCCTGCATCGTCTTCATCGACGAAATAGACGCCGTAGGAAGGCAGCGCGGCGCTGGTATCGGTGGCGGAAATGACGAACGCGAACAAACTCTCAACCAGTTGCTGACAGAAATGGACGGCTTTGAGGGTAACAGTGGCGTGATTGTGATTGCAGCTACCAACCGCCCCGACGTACTCGATACCGCCCTGCTGCGGCCCGGCAGGTTCGATCGCCAAGTAACGGTAGATTTGCCCAGTTACAAAGGGCGTTTGGGGATTTTGCAAGTTCACGCGCGCAACAAAAAACTCGACCCAGAAGTTGCCCTAGACACGATCGCCCGCCGCACTCCCGGCTTTTCCGGCGCCGACTTGGCAAACTTGCTCAACGAAGCAGCTATTCTCACAGCGAGGCGTCGCAAAGACACGATTACTAACTTAGAAGTTCACGACGCGATCGACCGGATCACGATCGGACTCACCCTCAACCCGCTGCTGGACAGCAAGAAAAAGTGGATGACAGCATACCACGAAGTCGGACACGCCCTAGTCGCGACCATGCTCAAAAATGCTGACCCGGTGGAAAAAGTAACGATTATTCCCCGTTCCGGCGGCATTGAAGGCTTTACTAGCTTTGTGCTCGACGACGAAATGCTCGACAGCGAAGGTTTGAGGAGTCGGGCTTTGCTGTTAAACCGAATTAAAGTAGCTTTGGGGGGACGGGCGGCGGAGGCAGAAATTTATGGCGATGCTGAAATCGACACCGGTGCTGGTAGCGATCTCAGAAAAGTTAGCAGTCTCGCGAGGGAGATGGTAACGCTTTACGGAATGTCGGATTTGGGGCCTGTGGCTTTGGAAAGTCCGAACAATGAGGTGTTTTTAGGTCAGAACTGGAATTCGCGAAGTGAGTATTCCGAAGAAATGGCAATTAAGATCGATCGGCAAGTCCGGGAAATTGCCTTTAACTGCTACGAAGAAGCTCGCCGGATTATCCGCGAAAACCGCGCTTTGGTAGATAAACTTGTCGAAGCGCTGTTGGATGAAGAAACGATCGACGGTGACGAATTCCGCCAAATTGTCGCTCGGTACACCGAGTTGACAAAAAAACAATTGGCACCGACATAAAGAGTCATTAGTCATTCGGAATAGTTCGGACTTAGGGTTTGCCCATTGGTGTCAACTTAACGTCAAAGGCAATCACAGATTACTGTTTAACCGTTAGATTTCGATCCCCCTAGCCCCCCTTAAGAAGGGGGCGACTGGAAGCGCTCTTAAAGTCCCCCTTCTTAAGGGGGATTTAGGGGGATCTAGACTGGGGAAAAAGCGAGATTTATCAGCGATTCCAGGCTTAAGTTGACACTTATAGGCAGTGCCGTGTCCTGACTTTGGGTAATATTAATTCCGATGCTAGCGGATTTGATGTGATTTGGTTTCCGGCATAGCGAACCAGAATACCGCCAAAGCAACCGCAGCGATCGCAGCCAAAGTCAAAAATCCAGCATTATATCCAGCTTTTTGAACGATAAACCCAGTCATTAAATTGCTACTGCTAGCCCCTATTCCCACAGCCGTGCCGATCGCCGCTTGCGTGAGGTTAAAGCGTCCCGTCCCCTGCGTTAAATCAGCAACCACAAGCACCGAAAGCACGCCAAAAATCCCCGCCCCAATGCCGTCAAGCGCCTGCACTGAAACCAAAAAATAGGGATTGTCGCTCAAAGTATAAAGTACGCCGCGAATTGGCAGCACAGCAAAGGCAATCAAAAAAATTCTTTTGCGTCCGCTGTGAGCAAAACGCCCCGCCCAGCTAGACACCGGAATCATCACTAGCTGAGCTACAATAATGCAGGCAGACATATAGAGAGATGCGCCCGTTGCTTTGCCAGCAGAGAGTTCTTGACCGACGAGAGGCAACATCGCGGCATTAGCAAAGTGAAAAAGTACGGCACAAAGAGCAAAAATGGCAAGGCGGCGATCGCTAAATAGCTGCGCGAACCCAGAAACGTGAGTATGATTTCCACCATCTGCCTCTTCCTCCTCCAGTTGGGCCCCCCGCGCCCACTCGTGATTTATATCCTCTTCGCGCACCCGGATCACCGCGATCGCGCTGGCGATCGCCATTCCCCCCACCAGTAAAAAGATCCCCTCCCGCGCAATAAAGTGGCCCACTAAACCCGCCAGTGTCGCCGCAGCCACATTACCTGCATGATTGAACGATTCATTGCGGCCGATCCGCTTGTCTAACTTGCTGTGCCCAACTATGCCCAGCGTAATCGCTGCTACCGCCGGCGGGAAAATTGCAGCCGCAACGCCGTTCAAAGCTTGAGCCGAGATCACCACCGCAAAAGTTGGCAGCAAAATAATCGAGCCGCAGCCGATCGCCACCAGCCCCGCCGCGATCGCGATTAACAGCCGTTTAGCCCGCAGCCGATCTACCAAAGCCCCCGCAGGAGTTTGAGCAATTACTGTAGCTATGCCCATCGCAGACATAGCAATCCCGATATCAGCCGGGTTCCAGTTGCGGGAAGCTTGCAGGTAGATAGCCAGATAGGGCCCCACACCGTCGCGCACGTCGGCCAGAAAAAAATTCAAATAGTCCAGGGCTCGCAAACTCTGGCGGTGCAGCCTTTTAGAGGTTTCTTGCATCAGTTTTTAGAGGATCAGTAGCCTTGTCCTTGGTTTTGGGACTGGGACGAGGTAGAGAAGTTAGGGCTTTGCTGAGCGTACATTTCCCGCAGCACTAGGGCCGGGTCTACCCAGCGGCCGCCGTACTTCAATCCCCAGTGCAAGTGAGGCCCACTCGTGCGGCCGGTCATCCCAACTCTGGCAATTCTCGCACCCGCAGGCACTGTTTGACCCTGCCAAATTTGCAAGCCTTCGCGATCGGTATAATAACGCCCGCCGTTAGCGGTTTCCACTCTACCTCTGAGATGGCAGTAGATGTGTTCCCAATCTCCCGATCGCACCACAATACCAGTGCCGCACCTACCATCTTCCCAAACTTCGGCAATTTGCCCGCCCCACCAATTGCGGATGTAGCTACCTTCGGGGGACGCCATATCCAAACCGTAATGAAAATCCCCGCCGCGGGGGCCGAAGGCGGAAGTGTATGTTTCAAAGTTTTCGACTGGAAAAGAAGCTTCTTGCCACAAATTACCTGTCGCTACTCTGGTTGGTAAGCCTGACTGAGCTTTGACCACCTGCTGCTGCAAATAAGGGCTAATCAAAACAATGCCGATCGAAAGTGCCAGCAGCAGCATCTGTCTGAGACGAAAAAAGCGTTTTGCCGTCAGCGGGCCTCTAGAGTCTTGCAGGATTTTTTTCACGGCTCAAAGTTAAATGTGTGTGTGAGTGTGCGTTGTCTGTTAAGCTCACATCTTGCACCAATGTCAATAAAGCTTTCAGGGGCGGGCTTTCCGGCCCGTTCCACAAAAAAATCATTCTTTGTGGAACGAGCATCTTGCCAGTTGCTCAAAAGGGTGCAAGATGTAAGTTATGCCAATTCGCTGCAAGATTGGCTTTGAGCTCTACCCGCGATCGCGAATCAGTTTAATAACAACGTGTATCTTACTCCATCCAAAACCCGTGTCAAGGCTTCCGGGTAAATGCCCAGGGGCGATCGAAAAAAATTGGCCGAGGAATTTGTGCTGCGGTTGAATTCGATCGAGCTTTTGCTTGACACTATAGTTAAGTTCGGGGATTTTGAATAACATCCAAAATCTCAAATTCATAACACACATCAAGCAATGCTTACTGAAATTTTTCCCTTTAGTTTTGCCATAGATGCAACTGCGATCGCCGGTGCGTCCTTGTGGTCTTTGGCTTTGTACTGGGGCCTGTCGCCCGTGACAGAATGGGTAATCCTGCAACTCAACCGCTGGATGAATTTTGCCGAGAGATCCCTCTACACCTCCGAAACCGAGTTTGAAAGAACCCGGCAAGCCAGAGAAGCCCAAAATGCGTTTTACGCTTCGCTGTTGAGCATTCTGCCCTTTTTGATTGCGGGCGGATTGTGCAATTGGGGCGTAGAATTTTCTCTGGGTACTGGTTGGGCGGTATCTATGGGTACGATCGCCTGTATTGGCGGCGGCGTGTACGAACTCGGCCGCCGAGACGGCCAGTATTAAGTAATTTTAGATTTTGGATTTTGGATTTTGGATCGATCGAGATATTCGGGGATTCGCAGGGCTCTAGAATGGACGATCGTCTCAAATCCAAAGCTCAACATCTAAGATTGATAGATCGACCGCAGATGCTAGAGAGATTAACGCAGATGAACGCAGATAATTTCAAGAAGAGCGAGTTATTGTACATTGGTGACAAGTTAAGGCTGTAAGTCTTTTGTCAAGAGGTTTTCAGAGAATTGTTGAAAAAGAACTGGTCAGACC
>NZ_JAUBWA010000062.1:0-42894 GCF_036702825.1 Microcoleus sp. A003_D6
TTGTCGGTGGATGTGACCCACTCACAGAACCGTTCCCAGACATTGGCGCTTTCGCGCTGCTGTAAGGTTGTTGTCATTTGTTTATGATTGCTTTATTGATTTGTCAATGTTCGTGACGGCTTTGTGTTCCGTCATGTAAATAAATATAAAGCATATTCTAATGTTTGTAAAGTATTGTAACAACAGATTAACTTATGAGAATCATAAGGTTGAGTTATCAATATCAGGAATGCTGGATAAATGGGCAAGAATGCACAAAAAAATAGGGAAAGCCTGGAAGCTTGTCGCCTTCAGGCATGGAAATATTAAGATACAGACTTTTGCTGGCTGGGTATCATAATGAGAGCCCAATAGGGAACTTCAGCGGGATCGACATCTGCGATCACCCTAATTCGCTGATTCGGCATAGTTGCGCGTTCGATATACAAAGCTCGATCGAACTGCCCCAACTCAATCAGCACGTCCCGAACCTTCGCGAAGTGTCGGCCCAGCTTAATAATCACAGCAGCATCAACCAGCGCCAGCCGATCGCGCAAAATATCCGCATCCAGCGTCGCAGGCATAATACTTAACACATCGTTACGATAAGTTAACGGCACTCCCAGCGCACTCGCACTCGCCATAGTCGAAGAAATTCCCGGCACAACTTCCGTAGTAAACTTTCCCGACAAACGGTTAAATAAGTACATAAACGAGCCGTAGAGAAAAGGTTCGCCCTCGCACAAAACCGCAACATCTCGGCCCTCGGTGAGGTGGGCGGCAATTTTCTCGGCTGCAATATCGTAATAAGGTTGAGACGATCGCGTCGGACTAAAAGGCAACGGCATCGGAATCTCAATTTGTTCTGGACGCAGGTAATCCGCTACGATCGCCCTGGCGAGCACCTTACCGTTTTCCATCGCCGGATAGGCAATCACCGGCACCGATTGCAAAATCCGATAAGCTTTCAAAGTAATCAATTCAGGATCGCCAGGGCCGATGCCCAATCCGTACAACTTACCAGTAGTCTCAGTCATAATTCATCCTTTTTCGCTAACGCATTCACGGCCGCCGTTGCCATTGCACTGCCGCCGCGCCGCCCGTGTACTGTAATAAATGGCACTCCCCGACTGTTGGCAGCGAGTTCCGCTTTGGATTCGGCCGCCCCCACAAATCCTACCGGGAAACCCAGAATTAAACTTGGTTTCGGGACTCCATCATCTAACATTTCCAGGAGTCGGAACAAAGCAGTCGGGGCATTACCAATTGCCACAACCGCACCCTCCAAATCCTTTAGCCACAAATCAAGGGCTGCTGCCGATCGAGTATTTCCGATTTGGCGCGCCAACTCCGGGACATCGGGATGCCAGAGGGTGCAAATCACCTGATTGTTAGCGGGAAGTCGCTTGCGGGTGATGCCTTCGGCTATCATTCGGGCGTCGCACAAAATCGGCGCGCCTGCTGCGAGGGCTTGACGCCCGCAGGTGGCGGCACCGGGGGAAGCTGCTAAGTCTGTAACGATATCGATCATTCCGCAACTGTGAATTAGTCGCACGGCGACTGTTTCTAAGTCTGCTGGTAGGCTTGACAAGTCTGCTTCGGCGCGGATTGTGGCGAAGGATTTTGTGTAGATTTCTGTTCCGTCTCGGATGTAGTCAAGCATTGGTTATTGGTTACTTGTTATTGGTTACTTGTTATTTGTTATTTGTTATTTGTTATTTGAATTTTTATTCTGATTTATTAAGATTGAACCATTGTTGTAATTTGTCGATCGCCCATCGATCGCAAAATTCGCCAAATGACTCACCCGGTTCTCGAAGTTGGTGGTAGGCGCGCAGCATTTTTTCGATCGCGCGGGGCATCTCGGTTACACTAACAGCGGGGAAGATTTGCCGTCCAAAGGGCAAGTCTTTTTTACCTACATAAATGTTGTAACCTGCGATCGTCTCGTTTCCCTGCTGTATCTGAATTCCTATTAGGGTGATGTCAATTGGCTGGTGTTGGGCGCAGGATTTTTCGCAGCCGCTGAAATGTATGTTTATCGATCGGTCGATCGTCAGTTTTTGCGCTAAATCCCTCGCCATTGCTAGGGCGTGACTTTGAGTATCTGTCGCCGCTGACGCGCAGCCGCTGCTACCGGCGCAAGCAACTAAGCAGGAATCTAGGTTAGTTGCGGATGAGTGCAATCCTAAATCAGCGATTTGCTGTTTGACCTGAGAAACTTGGGAGTTGGGGATGTCGGAAATCAGCAGATTTTGCCACGGCGTAAGCCTCAGAGTGCCATTGGCGAGATTTTGGGCTAAATTTGCCAAATTCCGCATTTGTTTTGATTCTAGCTTGCCTAGGGGCAGAGCAATGCCGATGTAGGAGAAATCCGACTGTCGCTGACGGTGGATGCCGAGATTGGCGTTGGGTTCGATCGCCCTTTCTGAAAGTTCGATCGCGCTTCGCCTCAAGGGAAACGGCAATTTTGTCTCTACTTTTTCGAGATAACTTTCAACGCCCCAATCGGCTAGCAGGTGCCGCAAGCGCGGTTTTTTGCCCTCAATTCGCGGCCGATTTTTGGTGTATTCCAGATAGATATTAGCGAGGGATGCTAATACTGAAATAGTTTGCGATTGTTCGATAATAATTCCTGTATTGCTGTTGAAATACAGGCGAAAAACAATTTCAAAATTCTTCGGTAGGCTTTCTGGTACTAATAAAATATCGTTCCGTAAATCGCGGATCGAAACCGCTTCGCCGCCGTCAAAGCCAATGCTGAACTTAGCCGAAAGTTCCGATAACTCAGGATGTTTTTGCAGGTAATCATCCCAAGCTTTGACTAGCGGGCGAGTATCGAGTAACTGCTGGCGATCGATTCCTGCTGTCGGACTTGCCATCATATTGCGAATCGGGTCAACTTCAACGCGGCGAGACGCTAATCCCAATTCCTGCAAATCTTGCCAAATTTCTGGGGGAATTTCCGAGTGCAATTTTCGGATTTGCAAATTTGCCCGATTTGTGATTTGCAAACAGCCGGTACTGTAGCGATCGACCAAATCGGCGATCGTCCAACATTGCTGTACGCTTAAAATTCCCCCCGGAATCCGCATCCTCGATAATATTCCGTCGCGGGCGCGGGAACCGGAGAATAGGCCCGGACAAGTCGGTAAATCAGTCAAAAGCAACAAATAATCTCCTTCCCCGTGCGACGCAGGGAACCTACAAGTAAACGCGCAAAACGCGCCCCGAAATCGGCATTCTGACTTTCACAGTTGCGGCACAGCGCCGGAATTGCACCGGACTTTCCCGCTTTCAGGTTTAAGAAATGTATCACAAGTCGATCGCCCGCAGCAAAAATTCTTAACTTTCTTAACAAATGCCCGCTAATTTTGTTTAATCTCAGAGGAATAGCGAGAAACAGACTTTTTTACAAAAATATAAAGGTTGCAGGCCGCAGATTCGCTAAAAAACCCAATTGCTCTGGTTAAACTGCATCCCGTAGTGAGTTAAAATAATGACTCACTAGCCCAGATTCATTAATCCTAAAAACAGTGCAATTGCAGTTCCCTAGCATAGCCACAATAGATTTTTTTTAAAATTGTTAATCTGCGTTAATCCGTGTTTATCAGCCTAACATCTGCGGTTGACCTCTCGATCAAAAAATACTGTAAATGTCATCCCATATTATTCTTGAAAATTGATAAATCATAATTACCTTGGCGCAATGCACAAATGGCTTTCGGTAGTGGGAATTGGCGAGGATGGACTTTCGGGATTGAATCCGATCGCCCGATCGTTACTCGATCGATCTAAAATCGTTGTCGGGGGCGCGCGCCACCTCGCAATGCTACCAACCGACGACACCCGCGAAAAATTAGTTTGGGCTTCACCCCTGCAAAAAACCATTGACGACATCATCAGCAGGCGTCCAGAATCTGTTTGCGTGATCGCAAGCGGCGATCCGATGTGTCACGGAATTGGGGTAACACTGTCGCGCAAAATTCCCATTTCGGAAATGACTGTAATTCCCGCAGCATCGGCTTTTAGTCTTGCTTGCGCCCGTTTGGGTTGGTCACTAGACCAAGTTGAGACTTTCAGTTTAACCAATCGCCCGATCGCCTCGATCGCCCTTGCTTTCTATCCCGGTGCACGCTTGCTGGTGTTGAGTGCCGATCGACATACACCCGCAAAGGTTGCCAATTTGTTGACACAGCGGGGGTTTGGCAGCAGTTTGATGACCGTGTTCGAGCGGATGGGGTCGGAGGCGGAACGGCGGATTGAGGGGGTTGCAGCAGCTTGGAATATGGCGGATTTGGCGGATTTGAATGCGATCGCCATTGCAGTTACAGCCGATCGCGAAACTCTTATCCTCCCCCGCACTTCGGGTTTACCGGATGCTGCATATCGCCACGACGGACAGTTGACTAAACGGGAGGTTCGAGCCGTTACGCTGTCTTCATTAGCGCCGATTCCGGGGGAGTTGCTGTGGGATGTGGGCGCTGGCTGTGGCTCGATCGCGATTGAGTGGATGCGGAGTCATCGGAGTTGTCGGGCGATCGCGATCGAACGCCATCCAACTAGACTGGAATACATTGCTGAAAATGCCTCTAATTTTGGTGTTCCCGAACTCAAAATCGTGGCGGGAGACGCACCGGCTGCTTTGGCAAATTTGCCGCCACCGGATGCTATTTTCATTGGCGGCGGTGTCACCGCAGAGGCTTTGTTAGAAACTTGTTGGAATGCTTTAGGTGAAGGTGGCCGTTTGGTGGTAAATGCGGTGACTGTTGAAAGCGAACTTACGGTGCTGCAATGGCATTCTTTGCACGGCGGCGAATTGATTAGAATTGGGATTCAGCGGGTTGGTGCGATCGGTTCTTATATCGGTTGGAAACCGCTAGCACCGATTACTCAGTGGGTGGTAGTTAAGGGGTAAAAGGCGATCGATCTCTTTGCTAAAAGCTATGATAAATAATATCCTCTAAAATTATAGTGAGAATGCCAGACGAATCATCTGTAGATACTTATTTGTCTCGACTGTTTGAAGACTATTCCAACACTGAAGTTATTGAATTACAGCAATATCTTTCTGAATGGGATAGAGGAACTTATCGAACTGTTGCCCAGAGTGTGTTAGACCATTCACAAAGAAAAGGATTTGATCCACTCAAATATCTGCGTAAAGCACACAACTTCAACACCAGAGGTGCTGTGAGAGTTCCTCGGACGGGATATCGGCAGGATGGAGCCGCTGTTTATCGAAAGGGCAATGAGTTTTTAATTGTGCGATCTGACCAGTATGGTGTTGAGAAAATAGTGACTTATGGCATTAATGAGGAATAGAACTATGGCACAAGTTCAAAACAAGTTAACGATTCAGCAGGATATTATTGTGCAGCTTTTGACACAGTTGAATGTTGAGGATGAAAAAACTAAATCAGAGCGCAAAGAGATAGCTCATAGCTATCTTGGTACCGAGGAAGAGTTTTCGTTTTTGGAGGAGCTTGAGTTAGTGACAGTTAGCATTCGCGGTTATGCGAGTCAAATTGAGGCTGGCGCAGGAGTTGATAATCGCGAGGAAGCGATCGCAAATTTACATCAGCTTAGGGTGTTCGATCGTTCTGCGATTGCTGAATTTTATGCTGAAACGCGATCGGGCTATCTTCAAATGCGGTCTTATATCCGAATGCTAGACTATTTGCGGTTGCTGGTATTGGAGTATTTACAGATGGCATAAATTCAGTATGCGTATCGACGCACCTTACAGAATAGTTGAGGAAAAAAAACCAAACTTGTTTTGTAGCAAGCAATAGTTTTTATCAATTATCTAAGGTGCGTCGCTATGAGGTTGTTGGTCTTTATGCGAGAGATTGTCGATGGCGACACACCCTACGAATCATGTTGTAAGAATTTTAAAGAATGGTATTACCCAGCATTTCCAACTTCTGCCAGGTGCCAAAAAGTCACGCCACCTTCATCGTGACTGAGCAAAATCCCTAAATCTTCCAAGCTTTCCAAACAGTCGAAAATGACTTTTTGTTTGCGATTTGCTGCTTTGAAATGGGAGGTGACTTGGGTAGCTGTCCATTCGCCGCTTTGGGTGCGAAACAAGTCGCGGATGGCGGAAAGTTGCTCTTTGAGGGTTTTGGGAAAGGGTTGTTGTTCTGCGGGAACAATCGCGGTTTCGGTTTCGGTGGTGATACCTTCGAGAGTTGGTTGTACGTAGGTTTCGCCGGGAGATTGGTAGTCGGGACGCAGCCAGCGAATGTGTCCGTTGCGTTCTTCTTCGGCGCGTTGCGCGTTGAGGGTGACGAGGTTTTCGAGGATTTGGTCTTCGGTGAGGGTGGTTTCCCAACCATAGGCGGCAAATACGGCGCGATCGAGTTCGTCGTGGATTTGTTTGAGGGTGGAGACTAGGGCTTTTTGGTTGAAGGCTTTCTCTTTGTCGTTGAGGGGTTCGCCTTTGCGGAGTTGTTCGAGGAGGTTGTACATCCCGGTGATGGTGACTTCCGGGTTAGCGGTTTGGACTCGTTTGCGGTGGCTGTCGAGGCGTTCTCCGAGTTCTCGGATGGTTTGTTTTTGAGTATCAGTTGCGTCGGGGAATGGGAAGGGGTCGAAGCAAGTAGTTTTGTTGTAACGTGGATCGTTCCCAATGCCCAATCTTCCCCCTGCTGCCAGCGACCAAGTAACATGAATTCGACTAGAAAGAACTCCCAAGAAATAAGCGTCGTCAAGGGCGATTGCAACAATACTAACGTCAGGTATAACGCTTGGATCTAAGAATGTGAAAACGCGATATTTTGCGGTTAATACTACAGGAATATATCGTTTAATTCCGCTGAGAGAATCACGGGTTTTAGGCATAGTTTCTGCGAATAACCACCAATTCTTTCTCCGTGATTCTCTATTATTCAATTCACGCTCAGGTTTTACCTTCACTAGAACTTGCTGAAAAGCTTTAGGAGCTGTAATTTGTGCCTCATTTATGGTCATTCCATAAAAATCAATGACTTTTATATTTCTGCTCTTCTTCAAAATATCACTACCATTGGTTAGCCGTTTAATAACAAATGCTTCATCAGGAAAATCAATATCAGGTTCAACAATAAAACCATCGTTCCCCAGCATGACACCTATACCTGCTAACTTTGAATTAGCTTTAAGAGGTTGTACGCCAACAACGTTAGCGCCCACACTCAGATCACTTTGGAGAAAGCCGATTTTTCGGGAAATTACTACTTTGACATCTTCACTGTCTTGATCTTCTATTTCTTCAATAACTGATTCAATTTTTCCGCTCGCTTTTCCAGCAGCACCAGCAGTTATAGCAATTCTGACTGCTGCACAATTTTCACTGTTTACCCAGGGGTGATCGGGGATGGCAAACGTTAGATAAATAGGGTGAGTATCAGTTATAGCCTCTTGAACAATACGACGATTAAAAGTCTGAGTGATGCTATTTGTGGTAACAAAGCCAAACTTACTAATATTACTATGAGCAGCCAGTTTTGCAGCTTTGTACCACCAGTACATAACGAAATCGCAGCTATCAGGAACCTGATTTTTATAAGCTTTACGTAGTGCTTTGGCATAACCTTCCCCAAGCCTGTCAAGCATCTTGAGCTTTCCAATAAACGGCGGATTCGACACAATATAATCCGCCTCCGGCCACACGGCCGCCCTCGGATTCAAATACCGATAAATCGTTACTTGATCTGTCGGATCGGGAATATCCTCACCAGTCACCGGACTTTTGCTCGTCCGCCCGCCCCAGCGAGTCCGCACCTTCCCCGCCGCATCGACATCCGCTTCTACCCCGTCATAGGCCAACACCGCATCCCGACATTCAATATTCTTGTACTCCCTCAACACAGGTTCGATCGGCGGAAGATCGCCAAATCGCCGAAAATGCCACTGCAAATAGCCAATCCAAATCACCAAATCCGCGATCGCCGCCGCCCTCGGATTAATCTCAATCCCCAAAAACTGACTCGGATTCACTTGATTAATATCCAACCGCAACTGTGCCGCGCCTGTAACATCCTCCAAACGCCGCAACACCTCCGACTCCAACCCCTTCAACAAATCCAACGTCACATACAAAAAATTCCCCGATCCGCACGCCGGATCGAGAATTTTCACCTGTTGTAACTCGGTCAGAAATGCTTCTAAAACTGCGATCGCCTTTTTCTGTTGATTTGCAGTCGGTTCCGCTTCCCCCGCGTTCAGCAACTGTTTAACCTCCGCTTGTACCGCAATCCAGCGATCGCCCAAAGGCTCCATCACCACCGGTTTTACCAACCGTTCCACATACGATCGCGGCGTATAATGCGCCCCCAACTTACTTCTTTCCCGCGTATCCAGCGCCCTCTCCAACAACGTCCCAAAAATCGCCGGTTCCACATTACACCAATCCCGCTTCGCCGCCTGTAACAACACCTGCAACTGCGCCTTCGTCAACGCAAACGCCCCAGAATCCGAAAACAATCCCCCATTAAACCGCAACAACTTGCCATGAAAACCAAAACTCGTCCCCTTATTCATCGCTTCCCACAGCGCCTCTACCTCCGGTTTAAACATTTTCGGGTTAAGAATCCATCGCGTTTCCAGCGCCTTTGTAAACAGATGTTCCTTCAGCAATCCCACATCTTCAGCAAACATAGTAAAAATACAGCGCATCAAAAACTGGGCGACTTGCTGCGGATACTCCTTTTGGGAGTCGCTGGCGCGATCGACATTCGCCTCCATTCCCTTCGCCAACTCTGCCAAATCCGCCGCCACTTCCCGCGTCACCCGCGCTGCAATCTTCTCCGGGTTTCGCTGCTGCGGATTGCTAAAAATATCGACAAACAAATCGAATACATCCGCTTTTCGGAGTTCGGCTAATCCAATGTCTCGCCGCGCCCCATAGCCACCATAATCGCCACTAAAACCCATCCATAATTCAAAATGATCGCCAATATCGCAAGTTAACAAAAACGGTGGTTTACTGGTGAGAGTTCGAGTATAGGCAACTGCCTGCACAAACGCTTTTTCCATCTCCCGCAAATAGGTATTGGTTCCGCGCTTTGCCGTTCCCTTTTTGCTCGTCGTTCCGCCCTGTTTTGCCTCTATTAAAAAATGATCGGCTTTGTAAAAATCAACAAACCCCGGAGTCACTTTCCCGCTGGGGTGAAAAATTTTGACATCTTTATCAAAGCAGTAGGGATCGTTGGGAATTCTGCCTTTATCAAAAGGGCGATCGACTCCCAGCGCATCGGACATTTCCGCAAAAAATAGCTGGTAGTTTGCCCGTTCGTTACCGCTAGAACCTTCCCAGCGTGTGATGAATGTTTCGACTCTGGTGCGATCGGCTTCATTCATTTTTCAACCCTGCTGCTTGCTTTTTCCTTATTCTATAGTTATACCATTTTAACAAAAGATTGCTATACAATAAATGTTATGTTTGTTTACAATGACCCTGCTCAGAAGGTGCGTCGCTGTTAAATAGTCGATATTTTTCATGGATTGTTGATGGCGACACACCCTACGATTACTCCAGATAACTTATTGCTACGATTCTGTTAAAATCGATGTGGACAACATAGTAAAACCAATTCAAGATGCAATTATCGGGCTAGCCTACGTCGATGACAATCAAGTATAGCAACCGCCACATCGGTGAGGACATAAATAACTTCATGAATAGAGCTGATACCGTCAAGCATCAATGGTTTAATTCCCGTTATGCAACTGTCAACTGTCAACTGTCAACTGTCAACTGTCAACTGCTATAACTGATGTCCTAGCCCGCAAGAGGAATTTATCAGCTAACTTTAAAGTAGAAAATATGACCTCGACTCTAGCGGAAGGATTTGCCCGTGGCAATGAATTCTTGCACATTGTCGTAATTGATGCTCCTGACCAAGAGGTACTGACATGATGGCAACCCCAACTGCAAACATAGAAAGAGAGCGACTCCTACAACTAGCAGAGGAGTATCGTGAGAAAGGTTATGAAATTTCATTTCATCCAAACTCTGAAGATTTACCGGACTTCCTGAAAAGCTATCGCCCGGATCTGATAGTGCGCCGGGGGGAAGAGTCAGTGGTTATTGCTGTCAAGTCACGTACTTCACTCAACTCACCCTCTACTACATATATACGTAATTTAGCCCAAGCAGTAGCAGAAAATCCTGGTTGGAGGTTTGAGTTAGTGATGATTAACTCGGAGGATGCAGTCGATCTTCCCAAAGCTGACGATTCTTTTCAAGAGCATGAAATAGAGTTGGCTTTGCAAGTCGCCAAGCAACTTGTCACACAACATCTAGAGTCAGCAATGCTATATTCTTGGTCTTTAGTTGAGGCAACTTTGAGGATTGTTGCCCAGAAAGAAGAGCTAAGTTTGCAAAGATTAGAACCGCTGTATTTAGTGAAAAAACTGACGGTTGAGGGCGTAATTTCTAAATCCGAATATCAGTTATTAATGAATGCGCTTTCTTTGCGGAACGCTATTGCTCATGGGTTTAAAACTACACAACTTACGCAATATTCTGTGTGCGAACTGATTGAGGTTGCAGAGAAAATATTGAAAGATAATACGGCAATACAGTTCACTTAACACTATTTATGCCCTGGAGATCCCCCTAAATCCCCCTTAAAAAGGGGGACTTTGAGAGCATTCTTGTCCCCCCCTTTTTAAGGGGGGTTAGGGGGGATCGATCTTAAGTGAACCGTAAGAAAAATTAGGAATTATGTAATTTCTCAAACAAATAGGTTGGGTTTAACACAATTAAACCCAACCTATTAATGAAATCAAATTTCAGAGTTTAGCCTTGATTCACCACCGAAGGTTTTAAACTGTCGCGCGACTCAGAAACTCGATCGACACTACTGGCATTTACCACAGATTCCTGAATCGGTTTCCGGGCTTCAATCAAAGTCAGAGCTTTGGTGACACCTTCAGGTAAAATCACCACCAAACTGCCGGCCGGCGCCTCGTCTAAAGCTTTGTTGACAGCCGTTGTTTCGTCGAGAATCAACTCGTATTCAACTTTAGCTCGGTCTGCGGTTCTTGCAGAAATTCCCTCTACAATCCCCTGACAAATTAACTTTGCCACAACACCGGGTTCTCGCCCCCGCCGATCGCTATCTTCCTTCACAATAATGCGATCGAACATCTCGGCCGAAAGTTTGCCCAGCGTGACAAAATCTTCATCTCGCCGATCGCCCGGGGCGCCAACTACCCCGATCCGCCGTCCCGGCCAATTCAGCACGAAACTGCCCAAAGCTTTGTAGCTGTGGGGGTTGTGGGCGTAGTCGAGCAAAGCGTGATAGCTGCCCAATTTAAACAAATTCATCCGTCCGGGAGTTTGACCCACCGACGCTTGGAAGCTTGACAAAGCCGATCGAATGTCTTCTATTTTCAGTCCTTGGGCAAAAGCCGCCAAACAAGCTGCTAAAGCATTGGCAATCATAAACGGCGCCCGTCCGCCCATCGTCAGGGGCACGTTCACAGCCTGCTCAATTCTCAGCGTCCAATCGCCTTTCAATATCGACAAGTAACCATTTTCGTAAATCGCTGCCAGCCCGCCCGCTGCGGTATGTTTGGCAACAAGTTCGTTGTCAGGGTTCATCGAAAAATATGCAATTTGAGCCTTGACACGCTGCGCCATCCGTGCTACCAGCGGGTCATCTGCATTCAAAACTGCATAGCCTTTGGGCATTACCGACTCGACGAGGACGCTCTTGAGCTTGGCCAGTTGTTCCACGGTGTCGATGTCGCCAATTCCCAAGTGATCGGCCGCGACGTTCAAGACGACGCCGACATCGCACTGATCGAAGCCCAAGCCCGATCGCAAAATTCCGCCTCTAGCCGTTTCCAGCACCGCTACTTCTACCGTGGGGTCAGACAAAATTAATTGAGCGCTCTGCGGCCCGGTATTGTCTCCGGTTTCGACCAAATAATCGCCGATGTAAGTGCCGTCGGTAGTCGTGTAGCCGGTAATCTGACCGGTCTGCTTGACAATGTGGGCAAGCAGGCGAGTGGTTGTAGTTTTGCCGTTGGTTCCCGTTACCGCTAAAATCGGCACCCGGCTGGGTTGAGGCGAGGGGAAGAGCATATCGAAGACGGCGCCGGCGACGTTGCGGGGTAAACCCTGACTCGGGGCGACGTGCATTCTGAAACCCGGTGCTGCGTTGACTTCGACGATGACGCCGTTGACATCGCGCAGGGGTTGGGAGATGTCGGGAGTTACTACGTCAATGCCGGCGATGTCCAAACCGATGATTTTGGCGACTCTGGAAAACAGCCAGACGTTTTCTGGGTGGATTTCGTCGGTGCGATCGACTGCAATGCCACCGGTACTCAAGTTTGCTGTCGCGCGCAAGAATACTCTTTCGCCGGCGGGCAATACCGAGTCCATCGCGTATCCTTGTTTTTCCAGCAAATCGAGGGTCAATTTGTCGATCGTGATCCGGGTGAGCACGTTGTCGTGTCCGTCTCCGCGCTGCGGGTCGCGGTTTACTTCTTCAACGAGCTGTTCTACTGTAGACTTGCCGTTGCCCACAACGTTAGCGGGGACTCGTTCTGCGACTGCTACGACTTGCCCGTTGACTACTAATACTCTGTGGTCGCGGCCGGTGTAGTAGCGC
Organism: Microcoleus sp. A003_D6; assembly: GCF_036702825.1. Taxonomy (NCBI): domain Bacteria; kingdom Bacillati; phylum Cyanobacteriota; class Cyanophyceae; order Oscillatoriales; family Microcoleaceae; genus Microcoleus; species Microcoleus sp. A003_D6. Next base: position 12,594 of record NZ_JAUBWA010000062.1, read on the forward strand.
TCGACAATCACGTTTTTTGTTTTCGATGCTGCGCTGGCTAAATCGTAGGCTTCTTCTGCTACTTCCCAGGAATTGATGTCGATCGTAATGCCGCGGCCGTGGTTGCCGTCTAGGGGTTTGAGGACGATCGGATAACCGCCCACATCTTCGATCGCCCCGCGCAGTTCGTCCAAATAATTAATCACCGTCCCTCTCGGAACCGGCACCCCGGCAGCACCCAGGATATTTTTGGTACCTTCCTTGTCGCAGGCCAGTTCTACCCCCAAAACTCCCGTGCGGTTGCTCAGAGTTGCCTGAATCCGCTTTTGGTGAACTCCGTAGCCGAGTTGAATCATAAACCGGGCGCTCAACGGTATCCAAGGAATGCCGCGAGCTTCTGCTTCCTTGATCAGCGTTTCCGTGCTCGGCCCTAGTGCCGCCGACAAAGCAAACTCTCTGAGGTCTCTCAAATCTTGCACTAATTCTGCTGCTGGATAAGAGCCTGTATCGGCAATGCTCTGGCACATCCGCACCCCCGCCCGGGCGGCATAGCGACCTGCTTGTTCGTTTTGATACTCGATTACTACTTGGTAAGTGCCGGGGGTCGCAGTCTCGCGGGTGCGACCGAACCCGACCGGCATTCCTGCCATTTCCTGAAGTTCCAGGGCTACGTGTTCGATTACGTGTCCCATCATCGTGCCTTCTCTGACACGTTGCAGGAAGCCTCCCCGATGGCCGGGAGAACAGTGATGCTCGTTCAAACTCGGCAGCACGGCGGTCAACCCTTCGTAGAAGCCAGGAATTTCAGATGTGGTTTTATTTGCCAACTCCTCTAAATCCAGACGCATCAGAACGAGTTTGTGGCGTCGGATGCTCCAGTAGTTGGGGCCGCGTAAGGTCTGAATTTTAAGTATTTTCATTTTTCTTCCCCCTTGGAGACTGGGGCTATAAGTGTAGGTTTGTTAGCGGTGAGAGGAAAACGGGGTCGGGGTTTATGCTGCATTACAGATTCTTCTTGACACTCTCCGCCCTATAAGGGCGAAGATTCTTGGGTCGCGGGGATTCCGACGAATTTATCCTCACCAAGCATCTTGACCGTATGCCCTACGGCTGCAAGTCCTCTAATTAGAACTACTTGCGCGGCTGCTACGTCTCTATCAGTTGTATAGCCGCAATTTGAGCATGAATGCACACGCTCTGACAATTGTTTTTTGCCTGTTTCAACACCGCAATTAGGGCAAATCTGACTTGTTTTGTGGGCGCTAACTTTTTGGAAATATACACCACGTTTAAAACAGGCTTGTTCGAGAATCGTGAAGAATTGCCCCCATCCTGCATCCAAACAATGCTTGCCTAGCATTGCTTTAGACAATCCGACTAGGTTTAAATCTTCAACGAAAATCGTGCCTGCATCTTGACAGATTTGATCCGCTAATTTCCAGTGCCAATCCTTACGACTGTTGGCTATGTATTCGTGCAGTTTGGCAACTTTTTCCGAAGCTCTTTTCCAATTGTTTGAGCCAAGCTGTTTTCGACTAACACGCTGTTGCAGCAATTTAAGCTTGCGTTGCGCGTCAATAAAAAACCGCTGGCGTTTGACTAAAAGCCCGTTAGACGTTGCGATAAAATTAGTTAAACCGACATCTATTCCCAACCCTTCACCGTGAGGCAAGATGCTCGGAATCGATACTTCCCATTGCAAGATTAGCATCACATACCAACCACTGACTCTACGAACTATCCTTGCTTGCTTGACCCTTGCACCATCGGGAATAGAACGTGATTGATGGAATTTGACCAAACCAATCTTAGGGAGCTTTACTCCTCGATCGTGAACTGGGTTAACCCCCAGTTGTGGGAATACAAACGAGCGCATATTTCCTGCTTTTTTAAAGCGAGGGAAGCCGTGGTTTTGTTCCCACATACTAACAAAAGCTTTTTCCAGCCTTTTTAGTGTTTGTTGCAATACTTGCGATTGTACGGACTGCAATGCGTCGCTAGTCTTTCTATATGCAGTTAGCGCATTACACTGACTAGCATAAGTGGGACGGGGTGTATCAGCGGGAATGATATATTCAGAACGGATTGAGCAAGCGTTAATCTGACAGCTACGAGACTTAAACCAGTCTTTGCGTTCTGCCAATGCGTAGTTATACACACGACGGCATTGTTCTAGCCAGTCTTCAAATATGGCTACTTGCTTTGCTGTTGGTTTAAGCTTGAATTCGTAGGTTAGGTTTAACATTTGCTGAAGTCCTCCTGCCCTATTATAGGGCATCTTTACTAATCGTCAGGACGTTTGATAAAATATAAAGCCGTCCTAGAAGAACGGGGCTTTAAACCCATTTTTTCGGTAAAAAACCTTTTGCGCCCCAAAAGTGGTAATTCTTTCTGGCATACCTGCTGGCATTACAGGATAGAGGCTGTCGATATTGTTCAGGAATGAGCCACCAAGGGCGGGGCGTTTCGCGCGTGGAGATTTCTCGGACTCTGATTTCTCAAGTGATTTTAGCTTGCGCCTTAGTTAAATGTCGGTATTATCTCAAACGCACTGGCTTAACCCTTATTTTGAGATTTGTTGAACCTTTGAGTTTTAGAGCTTGGGACGGGAGCACTCTCCAAGGTAAGAACTTAAACACTTACTTCTAACGTAGGTTTTACTACCTTAGTCTGGTAAACTCTCGGCTTCTTTCAATGCCACCGCCACAATCGGTACTCCGATGCTTCGGTGGGTTATTTACGGCAGTTACACGGGTATGGGTCGCGCAATCTTATAAATAATTGGATCATTTATTCAATTTCGAGCTTGATGACTCGATCTACTGTTCGCTGCGAACAGTTTGGCATTGAATTTCCAGTTATAGACCACCAGCGTTTAAAATTCAGACCGCGCGCGATCGGCTAGAAACAACTACAGATACAAACTAGAAGGCAGAAGGTAGAATTTGGTGTGATTCTGCCTTCTGGCGTCAGCCAGTGGCTGCTTCAAAATCTATTTTATTGTTGCATCCTTGATTCGGCCCGAATGCCACATAATTTCTCCCGAATCAATGACAAGAGATGTTGTGCATTAGTTGGTTGTGCGGCATTCCGAGGGCCAGCCCGACTCCGCACACGCTGCCGATGCCATCGGTTTACCTAGGGGCATATTGTAGCAATCTCCGTGACACAGGACGTGCAAGCGCATATTGAACAGACTTAAGGGTTCTGTCGCTCCTACCACAGACTCATTGGTATAAAAATTTTCCCTAGAATCAACAATAGTCACAGTGCCTTTACCGAGAATTTTCATAGTATCGTCTCCCTCAAACAAGGCGCAGGTGTCTTCGTCAATACCAATAGCGATGCGATCGGGATGGCTTGCCACAGCCGACAGCAAGCGAGCCATGCGGTTGCGGTTGTGAAAATGCTGGTCTACGATGATCTCAGGAATAATGTTAAGTCCGTTTGCCATGTCTACTAAAGAGCGGTTCGGTGATGCCCCGCTCCCGCCGCCGGCAATCATGTGATATCCCATCACCGCAGCACCCGCGCTGGTGCCGGCGAGGGTAATCTTGCCTTCGAGAGTTTCTTTGCGAATTTTCTCCATCAGCGGGGTGTCCGCCAGCAGCCCGCAGAGCCTCAGTTGGTCGCCGCCTGTGATGAATACGCCCGTACAATCTTCTAAGTAATCTTTCCAGACGGGGTTTTCGGCTTGTTCGCGTTCGCGGATGTCCACTACTTTGACGGCGCTAACGCCCATTTCGTCAAATATGGTGCGGTAGCGGTTGCTAATTCCTTCGGGATCTCGCGAAGCGCAGGGAACGATCGCCAGCCGAGCGTTTGCACCCCCAGCACGGCAAAAAAAGGTGTTCAGAATCTCTCGTCCGTGAACTTTGTCTTCGGCTCCCCCGATGACCATAATCGAGGTTTTTGTGCGCTGGGGAAGATTGTGTTCAAGGGCTTGAGATGTCAACTGCTGCATGGTTTGTCTTCCTCTGGTGGATGTGAAATTCAATTTTGCCGTGACTGTGGGTAGAATGGAGCTTTTTAAGAGTGAATATTTTTTTGTGCGAGTGAGGTGCGATCGCCGATCGCGCGATCGAGCAGTTGTTTGGGGGCGAGTTTACAAAGCAGCCGGTGTCCTGAGAACAGATTATTTTTGTACAAAACCGACCCGCCGACAAAGGAATAGAATTTAAATTGCAAAAATGCTCAGAGATTATAAGAAATTATAAAGAATAAAGCAATTACTGAAAGCTGAACTCCCTCTAAGGGTCAAACTAGAGGTGATGTATCAATAAATTCCAATAATTGTGCGCTTTGACGTAGTTACCTTATTTCCAGAATTTTTCCGGGCTCCCCTAGAATCGGGACTGATGGGCAAAGCCTTAGCTAAAAAGATTGCTGAGGTGAATTTTGTCAATCCCCGCAATTTTACCACAGACAAGCACCAGCGAGTCGATGACGAGCCTTACGGGGGCGGAGTGGGGATGCTGATGAAGCCGGAACCGATTTTTGCTGCGGTGGAGTCGCTGCCGGTTTTGCCGCGGCGGGAGGTGATTTTGCTGACTCCCCAGGGGGAACCGATGCAGCAGCCGATGTTTCGGGAGTTGGCCGCCGATCGCGATCAGTTGGTGTTGATTTGCGGTCATTATGAGGGTGTGGACGATCGAGTGCTGCACTTGGTAACTCGCGAGGTGTCTTTGGGGGATTTTGTGCTCACGGGGGGCGAAATTCCGGCTTTGGCTTTAATTAATGGGGTTTTGCGATTGCTGCGGGGAACTGTGGCGAAGGAAGATTCGCTGAAGTTTGAGAGTTTTGAGGACGGACTTTTGGATTATCCGCAGTACACTCGACCGGCGGATTTTCGAGGATTGAAGGTGCCCGACGTGTTGCTGTCTGGTAATCACGCGGAAATTGCTCGCTGGCGCAGGGAACAGCAAATTGAAAGAACTCGATCGCGCCGGCTGGATTTGTACGATCGGTGGTTGGAGGAAAGGGGAGAATAGGAGAAAGGGCGAAAGGAGAAGTTATCCCATATGATTTATCGGGCAAACTCATAGCCCAATTTGATCGACAACGCCGATTGTTGTAACACTTCTGCTGATTGAAGCTTTCAAACCTTCAGCAGCTAAAAGCTGTTTTAGTCGAGCGGTCTCAGATTTAGTTCCGATAAAAACAGAACCAGGCATCTTCTTTTTTAGTTTCATAGCTTCAGCTAAGGACAACGACATAGCCTCACGCAGAATTTTTGTGACAACTGTTGCACGTTGTTCTTTTTCCAATACAATCAAGTTCCAAGTCCCTTCTTTTGCTAAAATCTTTTCTCTCATTTCGTTAGGCATAGCATCATTATCATCTAACTCGATGGCCTCCCCGCAATGAGGGCAGTCATAACATAGATGCCAGACAACTTTTTTGTCAAACACTGATTGACCAACCAACATCTGTACGTCTTTCTCGCAATTCCCACACAGTCCGTCAATTAAGACCATACTTTTTCACTTATATCCGCACAAATATGAAATAATTGTCTTTCTATATACTTCCAAAACCTAAATTTTACATGAACATCCGCATCGGCAACGGTTACGACATTCACTGCTTAGTTCCAGAACGCCCCCTCATCCTCGGCGGCGTCCAAATTCCCCACGAATTAGGCTTATTAGGACACAGCGACGCAGACGTACTGACCCACGCTATCATGGACGCGATGCTCGGAGCTCTCAGCTTAGGAGATATCGGGCTGTATTTCCCGCCGACTGACCCGAAATGGAAAGGTGCTGATAGTCTCGTATTGCTGGCACAAGTCAATCAGTTAATATTAGATAAAGGCTGGGAAATCGGCAATATTGATTCGGTGGTGGTGGCGGAACGTCCAAAGCTGAAACCGCATATTGAGCAAATGCGCGATCGGCTCTCTTCCGTCCTAAAAGTAAACCCAGACCAAATCGGCATCAAAGCTACCACCAACGAAAAGCTAGGCCCCGTTGGGAGAGAAGAAGGAATCGCAGCTTACGCAGTAGTTTTGTTAGTGCTAAAATAGTTGTCAGGTTATGAAGATTTTCTACTTAATTAGGAGTCGAATTTATGCTCGCCGAAAACTTGGAAATCGAAATGCCGATCGACGTTGACATCATCGCTCTCGATAAGGACGATCGGGTAGTCGTGCTCATTGAAGTCAAAAATATTCAAGCTCAAGAACAAGCAGCAAAGCAGAAGATTGCTGACTACATGATATCTTGGATGAAAGCAGCGTTAGCGAAGATGTCCGAGCAACGCACCATCATTCCCTATGCTATGTTTGTTGACACCGAACAAATTCTGATTTTCAAATGGGACGGCGAAAATTTATCGGAGCCTGTTTGCTCTCTAAACACTGGTGAAATACTTCGCTATTATGAGCCGGAATTTGGCAGAAAACGGATATTTAAGCGATACCTAACTAGACTGGTTGAAGCATGGCTGCGCGACTTAGCTTATAATTGGAAGTCTGAGATTCCCACCGCGTCAGAACAGATAGCAAAAATCGGCTTGCTGCCGCTGCTAGCAGGTGGGACGACAAAATCAGGGGTAGAAATTGGTGGCAATTTTATATATCGAGACTAACTTTCTGATGAGCATTGCTACGGGACGCGATCCAGACGCTAACAACTTGTTGGTGAGTGTACCGACATCAGTCAACATAGCAATACCAAGTATTTGCTGCATGGAATCACTTTCGGCTTTAGAAGACGAAATCAAGCGACGAAACCGTTTTTTAGGTGAAATGGAAAAACAAATCAGTCAGCTAAAGCGAGATAAAACTTCACCCTCTGCCCAGTCTATTGTCTTCCACTTAGAGGAATCTCTCAATGAGAATGAGGTGTTGCTCAATGATATTAATGCACGTCTTTTTGCTGCTCTTGATTTGTTGGCTATAAAGATAGAAATGCTCCCATTAACAGCAGGCATACTTCGAGAAAGTTTGAATTCAATTTTTATTGAAGAAGACCCGACAGATAATTTAATTCTCCACTGCATCTTGAACCACGCACAGTTACATCCTAATGAAGTCAAGGTATTTTTGAGCAATAATACAAAAGAATTTGGTCTGCCGAAAGTTCGAGATGCTTTGCGGGAAGTAGGAATAATGAAGTATTTCTCGGTCACGGAAGATTTTCTCGGTTGGCTACAGTCTCAGTCTTAGTTGCACGGAAATGGTATAGTTAAAAATTATGAAAATTTCTATGATGTTACATTCAAGACTACGATCGCTCGTAATTTTACTGGCTGCAATTGCCACTATAACTCTGTCTGCGTGCACTCCAGCCCGATCGAACTTAGTAAACAGACTCATCGTTCCCACCCCCAGCGGCCCGGCCACCTTCAACTACCCCCTAAATCAATCTGCATACAGCGTTTTTGGCTATATGTACGAGGGATTGATCAACGAAAACGGCTTGACATCGCAGCTAGAACCCGGTTTAGCCGAGTCCTGGGAAGTTTCTAAAGATGGCAAAAAGATTGTCTTCACCCTGCGAGAGGGTTTGAAATGGTCGGACGGCGAACCGATGACTACTGATGACATTATCTTCAGCTATGAAAAAATTTATTTCAATGACAAAATCCCTAGCGGTTTGAAAGATACTCTGAGGGTTGGGATGAGTCGCCAATTCCCAAAAGTTAAAAAAATTGACAGCCGCCGCGTTCAATTTTCCGTTGCAGAACCCTTTGCTCCTTTTATTAGATATGCTGGGGGAATCCCAATTTTACCAGCTCATATTTTACAGGAATCTGTAGACAATACAGATGCCGATGGCAAACCTAAATTCCTGGCTACTTGGGGTACGGATACTGACCCTAAAAAGATTGTCGGCAACGGTCAATATCGAATGCTGAGCTATACTCCTAATCAGCGCGTTGTTTTGGAAAAAAATCCGTATTTTTGGCGCAAAGATACGGAGGGAAATCTTCAGCCTTATATCCAGCAAATTGTTTGGCAAATTATCGAAAATACTGACAATCAACTGCTGAATTTTCGGTCGGGCGATTTGGATACTCTGGACGTGCAGCCGGAAGTGTTTCCGCTGCTGAAACGGGAGGAAAAACGCGGCAAATATACTGTGTTTAACGGCGGCCCGGACACTGGCAGCGTGTTTATGTGTTTCAATCTGAATAAGGGCCGCAACGCTCAAAATCAGCCGTTTGTAGACCCGGTTAAGTCTCGCTGGTTCGCGAGTAAGGAATTTCGGCAGGCGATCGCCTACGGCATCAATCGCGACTCCATGACTAACAATATCTATCGCGGACTTGGCGCGCCGCTGCATTCCCCAATTCCGGCGCAAAGTCCATTCTACCTTTCCCCAGAACAGGGATTGAAAACTTACAGTTACGATCTGCAAAAAGCCAAAGAGTTGCTGTTAAGTGCTGGTTTCAAATATAATAGTGAGGGTCAATTATTGGATGCGGAGGGCAACAAAGTCCGATTTACTTTGTTGATGGCTGCGGGTAAAAAAGTTCGGGAACAAATGGGAACGCAAATTAAGCAAGATTTGGGCAAACTGGGGATGCAAATTGATACGCAGTTCCTGAGTTTTAACACTTATGTGGAAAAGCTGCGGTTGACGCGGAATTGGGATACTTACCTCGGCGGTTTTACGGGAGGTACTGAACCGCACAGCGGCTACAATATTTGGTCGGTAAATGGGACTTTGCACAGTTTTAACCAGGGCCCGCAAGCCGGAGAACCGCCGATTAAGGGTTGGGAAGTTTACGACTGGGAGCAGAAAATCGATGACCTTTACGTGAAAGCTTCCCAGGAGCTTGATGAGGCGAAGCGCAAGGAACTTTATGGGGAGACGCAGAAGATTATAGCGGAACAAGTGCCTTTTATTTATATGGTGAATCCGCTGACTTTTGAGGCGGTGCGCGATCGCATTTCGGGAATTCGCTACAGTGCCCTCGGCGGTGCTTTCTGGAATTTGTACGAGCTGAAAATTGCAGAATAGTTATTAGTCATTGGTCATTGGTCATTGGTCATTGGTCATTGGTCATTGGTCATTAGTTATTAGTCATTAGTTATTAGTCATTGGTCATTGGTCATTGGTCATTAGTCAGCAGTCATTAGTTATTAGTTTATGGAACCTGAAATCTTACAAAAATTACTTGAATCTGTTGCGGCTGGGGATATTAGTCCCCTCACCGCTTTGAATAAATTAAAGCATTTTGACTTTGAACAAGTGGGTGATTTTGCAAAAATTGACCACCACCGCACATTAAGAACCGGTTTTCCTGAAGTCATCTGGGGCCCGGGGAAAACGCCAGATCAAATTGTTGAGATTATCGAGGCGATGCGCGGGCGAAATCCTGCGGTGATGGCGACGCGAATTGAACCGTTCGTTTTCGAGCAATTGCATCAAAAAATACCCGATTTGTGCTACTACCAAAAGGCTCGAATTTGTGCAATTTCTGCTACTTCCCCAACTTTGCAGCATCCGGGTACTGTAACTATTATCAGTGCGGGAACGGCGGATTTGCCTGTAGCCGAAGAGGCGGCAGTTACTGCCGAACTTTGCGGTTTTCAGGTGCGGCGTTTGTGGGATGTCGGAGTTGCCGGGATTCACCGCTTGCTGAGCAACCGGCACGTTATTGCCGATGCTGATGTGTTGATTGCGGTTGCGGGTATGGAAGGTGCTTTGGCGAGTGTGGTGGCGGGTTTGGCAGATTGTCCGGTGATTGCTGTGCCGACGAGTGTAGGTTACGGCGCAAGTTTTGGCGGGATTGCTCCTCTTTTAACTATGCTCAATTCTTGTGCGGCTGGTGTGGGTGTGGTGAATATTGATAACGGGTTTGGGGCGGCTATCTTGGCTTGTCAAATTCTGAGAAGTGCCGATCGAGTCGGGAGAATGGGAGAGAGGGAGAGTGTCTGAGTAGGAGAATGGGAGAGGGGGAGAGGGGGAGAATGGGAGAGGGGGAGAATGGGAGAGGGGGAGAGGGAGAATGGGAGAATGGGAGAGGGGGAGAATGGGAGAATGGGAGAGGGGGAGAATGGGAGAATGGGAGAATGGGAGAATGGGAGAATGGGAGAATGGGAGCTATGTAGAGAAATGTTCAGCGTAAATGAATCAGAATGGGATAGTTTGGAGTTTTTAACTCAAGTATCTGAAGCCTGATTCAAATATTCAAAAAAAGAGTTCTGGAGAAAAGTTTCAAATTCTCCCCTCTCCCCCTCTCCCCCTCTCCCCCTCTCCTACTCAGACACTCTCCCCCTCTCCTTACTTCCCAGCCAGCCAAATCGGATAAGCAGAAGAATCCTCAGCTTTCAACTTTTGCGCCTGATAGCTCTTGCTAGTCCAACTAGCTACTGTTTCCAGACTTTCCGTCAAAAAACTTTCGCTGCCAAAGGCTTCAAATCCCAAAGTCCACCACGCGCTGCCGTTAATATTTAACTGAGTAATTTCTACAATACAGCCTTGGGGAATTGGTGCTTCGACAGGAACAGATATTAGCGCACCAGGGGCAGAAACTTGGTAAAGACGCTGCGCTCGCTTTTTCTTGACTCCCACCCACTTTCCTGTCGCCAGAATATCCGCCGACACCGGCGCCATCGTGTCGGCACAAATCCACTTCAGCCATTTCTCGGCTTTGCCTTCCCAGCGGTTGCCGAACTGCATCGCCCCCAATTCTGCCTGCCGCCATTTTACCTGTAAATTTTTCCCGCGCAGTTTTACTCCCAAGTAGTCGCAGCCAGGTATTAGCAAATATATGTCTTCCCGCTCTTCGGGAGGTGAAAGATACCCTCCGAGACTGTCGCTTCCAAACCATTGACCGATCGATTTTGGCAGCGCACCGCTATAAAACCACCGCATTTCCAGACTGGCCCGCATAACTTTTTCCTCCGTTCCACAATTTTCGTCAAACCCAGACTGGATTTGCCACACACCATCGACTTTTGTGCCTCTCTACTCTATCCTCCCCCCTCCGGGGCCCAGAGTCTACTGTCCACAGTCCGATCGGGGTCTTTAAAAAAAATTTCTCACAATCCTTTACATATCTTCACAAGTCTGTTACATTTATTTACAGTAAACCAAAAGCAATTTAGGAGACCAAAATGACTAACAGAGGCTTAATGCTGGACGACCAAGGGAAAATGAACAATTTTGCGATCGAGCCGCCAGTATACATCGATGACGAACCCCGCACCGGCTTTACCCCCTACGCCGAACGCTTAAACGGCCGCCTTGCCATGATTGGCTTTGTTTCTCTATTGGCTTTAGAAGTTTCCACCAAACACGGACTGATTACCTGGCTCACCAACCTGCAATGATTTTTTTACAATTAAACTGGACGGCTATGGGTAGCAGGCGATACGTAAACTGCAATCCATAGCTTAACTATTTTTAGGGGTAAGGTTTGGTGAGATAATTAGAATCAAATCTTTCACCGTAACCCGATAGAAAAATAATGCTCAAACGAATTGCGGCAATACTTCTGGTGGTTCTAAGCCTCACCTTGACAGGTTGCGTGTCTAAAGTCACCGGACTCAAAAGCTACGTTGATACTGGCGACGGCTATCAATTCCTCTATCCTAACGGCTGGCTGCCGATCGCGGTTTCTAACGGGCCCGATGTGGTGTTCCGCGATTTGATTCAGCAAACCGAAAACGTCAGCGTGGTCATCAGTCCAGTCCCCAATGACAAAACTCTGGCGGATTTGGGAACTCCGACGGATGTGGGATACAAGCTCAGCAAAAGTGCTATCGCCCCGGCTGATTCCGGCCGCGAAGCTGAATTAGTCAATGCAGAAGCTCGCGAATCGCGATCGAAAAACTATTACATTTTAGAATACGCCGTCAAACTTCCAAACCAACAACGGCACAACTTAGCCAGCGTAGCCATCAGCCGCGGCAAACTTTTTACGCTTAACGTGTCCACTACCGAAGAACGCTGGCCCAAGGTAAAAGAAGCTTTTGAGAAAGTCGTTAAATCTTTCTCTGTTTATTAGGTTTAAAAAGTAATTGGGAATGAGGCATTGGGCATTGGGCATTGGGCATTGGAGGCAGAGCCTGGAAGGTTATTGGTAAAACAAATAACCAATAACAAATAATAACTGTCAACTGTCAACTGTCAACTGTCAACTGACTTCTTAACTTATGAAAACTCCAACTTTTGTATTAGCTTCAGCTTCTCCGGCGCGCAGCAAACTGCTAAAAAATGCTGGCATTCAAGCTGTGATTTGCCCCAGCGACTTTGATGAAGGGCAAATACAAATGAGGGATGCCACTAAATTGGTGCAGATTTTAGCCGAGGGAAAAGCTGACGCTGTAGCTAAGTTTTTGCTGGCTAATTCTCACCCGCAAATCCCCAATCCCACATCTTGTTTGGTGCTGGGATGCGATTCAATTTTGCTCGTAGATGGCGAAATTCACGGCAAACCGAAGGATGCCCAAGAAGCAATTTCGCGCTGGCAGAAAATGCGCGGTAAGGTTGGCGAATTATATACGGGTCATGCTTTAATTGATACTAGATTCGATAACTTGAACTTTGATGAGGCAAGGTCGCGATCGCTCGTTCGCTGTCAAGTTACAAAAGTTCATTTTGCGGAAGTTACCTCCCGTCAAATTGCTGCTTACGTCGCCACCGGGGAACCGCTGCAATGTGCCGGCTGTTTTGCTCTGGAAGGAAAAGGCGGTTTTTTTGTGGAAAAAATCGAAGGCTGTCATACTAATGTTATCGGTTTGAGCTTACCTCTGCTGCGGCAAATGCTCAGCGAAATGGGATATGATGTGGCGGATTTTTGGCAATCTTAAATAGACCTCTTGCAAAAATAATTAGGACGGGCTCTCCGGCCCATCCCACAAGAAAAAATAACTCTTGTGGGACGGGCCGGAGAGCCCGTCCCATCAATTGATGAAACGATTTTTGCAAGAGGTCTAATATGGTAGGGTGCGCAATGCGCACCTTACGGGTTGGGGTTATCCTAGGGCGATCGCCCCGTCAGACACAGAGGTAAACTGAATTTGACTCGGTGAAACATCTTTCACCAAACCCAAGATATTGCCGGTACTAGCTTCGCGAATCACCGTCGCTTTAATGTTTAAGAATCTAAACTCAGTAGTTATAATCGTTCCCGGAGGAATAGGCCCGTTGCTATCGTAACTTCTCGCATCGCCAATTGTTGCAAACCTTTCGGTCAAGACAATATCGTTTCGCGTCAGCCCTCCCGCCAATCCAATTACATCTCCTTGGGCCGGATTGTAATCGAGAATAAAATCTGCTGGCACTTCTTCTGTACTCAAAGGAAAAGTCCCAGTTGGAGGGGGCCCGTCTGAACCAAATTGTCGCGAAGTTGCTCCCGTTTCTCTTTTGAGGACAAACAAATCTGCGCCTTCTTTGCCCCAAAGTCTGTCAATTCCAACATCACCAATCAGAGTATCATTACCGCTGTCTCCGACTAAAGCATCATTGCCTTGGCCGCCTCGCACAAAGTCATTTCCCGTGCCTCCATAGGCGACATCATCGCCTTGATTGCCGCTGACTAAATCGTTGCCGCATTCTCCGTAAAGTATGTCAAAATCTTGACCGCCGCGAATAGTGTCGGCACCGCAACCTCCGATTAAAGTATCTGTGCCGCTGTTGCCGTTAATCAGTTCCGCAGCACCGGAACCTCTGACAAAATCGTTGCCGTCTAAGGCCCGCAAACCTCCGGGAGTGTTGCGGAGGATTCCATTTGCGAGTTGAACTATATCGTCGTTCGCAGTAAGGTCAAAAAAGTTGGGATCGCTACCAGGATTTAATGGCCCAGTTAGCAATCTAATGTTGGGGGGATCGGCAATAATTGGGTCGGAGTTTTCAGCTAACGCTCTAATTTCTCCGAGAGTTGTTTCTGACATCATAACTTTCTCCTTTTTTGATTGACTTTGTTGACATTCTGATTTTAACAAAGGTTGCAATTAGAAAATCTGTGTGAATTTGCGGTGAAAAAAATTAAATTACTATCAAAATTGCCCCCGGTTGTTCTGCAACAAGTATAGCTTATTGACACCAAACTGCCCAAATCCGCAAATATTTTGAACTGTGGAGCAATAATTCTGGGGATCGCGTACTCTATTACCCGTTAGCAGTCAGCGTGGGAAAACCAACTGAATGCTAATTGTCATGAAACCTTGATTTAAGTCAGGAATCGTTAATATGCTAGACACTGCGATCGAATCCATTCAGGCCAGAGAAATCCTCGACTCCCGCGGCCGCCCCACCATCGAAGCGGAAGTTTACCTAGCCAACGGTGTTGTCGGACTCGCACAAGTGCCCAGCGGCGCGTCTACAGGCTCTTTTGAAGCCCACGAACTCCGCGACGACGACAAAAGCCGTTATGGTGGCAAAGGAGTCCTAAAAGCCGTCGCTAACGTCGAGCACAAAATTGCCCCCGCTTTGGCTAATCTCGATGCGATCGACCAAGCACTGGTAGACCAAACCATGATTGACTTGGACGGTTCCCCCAATAAATCCAACCTCGGCGCAAATGCCATTCTCGGAGTCTCCTTGGCCACAGCAAAGGCGGCTGCCGAGACTTTAGGACTCCCCCTTTATCGGTATTTGGGCGGGCCCTTAGCTAACGTTTTACCCGTGCCTTTGATGAACGTCATCAACGGTGGCGCCCACGCCGACAACAACGTAGACATTCAAGAGTTTATGATTGTACCGGTGGGAGCACCTTCTTTTAAGGAAGCTTTGCGCTGGGGAGCAGAAGTATTTGCTAGTCTAGCTAAAGTCTTAAAAGACAAAAATTTGCTGACTGGTGTTGGGGATGAAGGCGGTTTTGCTCCTAATTTGGGTTCCAATCAGGAAGCTTTGGATTTGTTGATGATGGCAATTGAAAAAGCTGGTTACAAGCCTGGGGAACAAGTTGCTTTGGCTTTGGATGTTGCTGCTAGCGAATTTTACAAAGATGGACAGTACACTTACGACGGTGTGGCTCATTCGCCGGCAGAATTAATCGATTATTTAGATGGTTTGGTGGGACAATATCCGATCGTTTCGATTGAAGATGGTTTGCACGAAGACGATTGGGACAGTTGGGTAGCGCTGACGCAAAAAATGGGCAGCAAAGTTCAGTTGGTGGGCGACGATTTGTTTGTTACTAATCGCACGCGGCTGCAAAAAGGGATTGATTTGAAGGCTAGCAATTCGATTTTGATTAAGCTGAATCAAATTGGTTCTTTGACTGAGACTTTGGATACGATCGACCTGGGCAAACGGAACAGCTATCGATCGGTCATCAGCCACCGTTCCGGTGAAACTGAAGATACCACAATTGCCGATTTAGCGGTAGCGACTCGCGCCGGCCAAATCAAGACTGGTTCTCTGTGTCGCAGCGAACGAGTTGCCAAATATAACCGTTTATTGCGGATTGAGGACGAATTGGGCGATCGGGCAATTTATGCAGGCTCGATCGGTTACGGGCCAAAATAACACTTGGTAATCGGGCATGGGGCATCGGGCATAGGGCATCGAGAACCGGGAATTTACATCCTGTAGGGGCGGGTTTTACCAGAAATAATTGCCTAAAACCAACAACCTCGTAAACCCGCCCCCACCCCTTACCAATTACCCATGCCCCATGCCCCATGCCCAATAATTAAGGATAGAAAGCCAATTGCGGCAAACCCAAAGTTTCTTCCCAGCCCATCATCAAGTTCATGCACTGGATGCCTTGACCGGCTTGTCCCTTAATTAAATTGTCGATCGCCGACATCACAATTACCCTGTCAGTGCGCGGATCGACTTCCACGCCGATAAAACAAAGATTCGTGCCGCAAGCCCATTTTGTTTGCGGATAAACCCCAGCGGGCAACACTTTTACCCAAGGACAATTGCGGTAAAAAGCACTGAAAATAGTGATCAAATCTTCCCGCACCAACCCCGGATCGCGCAGAGTTGAGTAAACAGTTGCCAGAATTCCCCGCACCATCGGAATTAGGTGGGGAGTAAATTGGACTTTGATATCTTGTCCGGCTAAATCGCTGCAAATTTGCTCGATTTCAGGCGTGTGGCGGTGGCGGCCAACGCCGTAAGCGCCCAGAGAACCCTCTGCTTCAGCCAACAAGAGATTAATTTCGGCTTTGCGGCCCCCTCCAGAAGCACCGGATTTGGCGTCGATAATTGCTGTTTCTGGCACGATGAGACCTTGTTTGAGCAAAGGTGCCAGCGCTAATAAACTAGCAGTGACGTAGCAGCCGGCACAGCCTACTAATTGAGCGTTTTTAATTCGATCGCGGTACAATTCCGGCAAACCGTAAACAGCGGTTGCAGCTAAAGCAGAGTCCGATCGCTCGCCCCCGTACCAAGCTTTGTAAGTTTCCAGATTTTCAAATCTGTAGTCAGCCGACAAATCCAAGACTTTGCAGCCGCCTTCAATCAGCGTCGGTGCCATTTGGCAAGCTAAACCGTTCGGCAGCGACAGAAACACAACTTCACATTTTGCCGCTATTTTATCTAGGTCGATCGCCTCGACTGTCAAATCAATGCAGTTAGTCAGGTGCGGATAAAGGCTGGAATAAGGTTTTCCTGCACTGCTATCCCCGCCCAAATAAACTACTTCAGCCGCCGGGTGGTCCGCCAGCAGTCGCACAAGTTGCACGCCGCCGTACCCTGAAGCGCCGATAATTCCTACAGGCACACGTCCAACATCTCCCATTTTCCTTTATCCCCTCAGCCGTTGAAGTCAAAAACGCTTGAACTTTTGCTGCATTGTAGTACCAAACGCCAACTTTGGTGATAAAGAATTGTGTTTTTTTGTTCGGGATGTGCATTTTTGTTAATTTTCCGGTGTTTGACCCCCGCCCAAAAACGGATACAAAGCCCCGACTCCTTTCCTGGAGAACCCAAAATTTTAGACCAAACTTCAATCTTCCAGATTCCTCTGTGGAGTAAATCTAAAATCTAAAATCTAAAATCTAAAATCGACCGACGGCTCGCCAAAACCCTAAAATTAACAAACGGATGTGCGATCGTGCTATAAAAAACTTACCTTAATTCATCCACAAACAGCAGATTGGGATTCTTCCCTCTTTCTACTGACTACTGACTAATGACTACTGAATAATGACTATATGATAGTTGTAGAAAACGTATCAAAACAGTTTGGCAGTTTCCAAGCACTCGATCGAGTCAGCTTGCAGATTGAATCCGGTTCCCTAGTCGCATTGCTGGGCCCATCTGGTTCCGGCAAGTCTACGCTGCTGCGGCTGATTGCAGGTTTAGAAATGCCCGACTCCGGCAAAATCTGGCTGACAGGCCAAGATGCCACAAATACTAGCGTCCAAGACCGCAATATTGGATTTGTGTTTCAGCACTACGCGCTATTCAAGCACATGACAGTGCGAAAAAACATCGCATTCGGCATGGAAATTCAGAAAACTGCGCCCGCCAAAGTCAAATCGCGGGTAGAAGAATTGTTGAATTTAGTGCAATTGGGAGGATTGGGCGATAGATACCCGTCGCAACTTTCAGGAGGCCAGCGGCAGCGGGTTGCCCTCGCCAGAGCCCTCGCGGTGGAACCGAAAGTGTTGCTGCTAGACGAACCTTTTGGAGCTCTCGATGCCAAAGTTCGCAAAGATTTGCGCGCTTGGTTGCGCAGGCTGCACGACGAAGTACACGTTACCACAGTCTTCGTGACGCACGACCAAGAAGAAGCGATGGAAGTTGCCGATCGAATTACAGTAATGAATAAAGGTAAAATCGAACAAGTAGGCACACCCGCAGAAATTTACGACCATCCAGCGAGTCCCTTCGTGATGAGTTTTATCGGCCCAGTCAATGTCTTGCCCAGCAGTTCGAGAATGTTTCAAGACAACGGATTTGACTCAGCCAACCCAGAGATTTTCTTGCGCCCTCACGACGTAGTAATTGAAACTACAGAAAATAGTGCAACAGTGCCGGCCAGAATCAGTCGCTTAATTCATTTGGGATGGGAAATCCAGGTAGAATTAACCTTAGATGACGGTCAAGTAGTAAACGCTAATTTGACGAGAGAAAAGTTTGACCAATTGCAGTTACAGCCACAGCAAAGAGTGTTCGTAAAGCCGAAAGATGCCAAGTCTTTTCCACTTTTTTATTCAATCTGATACCAATTCTGAAAACTAGAGCTAAATTTAAAACATAAAATATCTGGGTAGGGACGCGGCAATGGCGTCTCTACCCAGACATTTGTAGGGACACCGCATCGCCGTGTCCCTACTCTTTGATACTGACAACTGCGCGCAGAGTTAGTTTTTGATGTTGCCGACAGCCTTTTTGACTTGTTGCTCAAAGGATGTAGCGCTTGTGTTAGAAGGATTTTTCATTTTATCAATGTCAGCGTCTCCCTGAACTTCGTTGGGCCCTTTGCTCGCTTTGTCTTGAGTTTCTTCGAGAGACATCGGTTTTTCCCCGGCAACTTTTTGAGCTTTTTCCTCAATCCCCAAAAGTTTATCTTCACCTTTGGTAGGGCTGCTGGTAACGGCAAAAGCCGGGAAAGCATTAGAAACAAACATCAAGGCACAAAAACAAACAGCTATTAAAGTGCGTACTAAACGCTTTGCAGGAAAGTTAAAGGTGATAAAAGACATACAAAAATTCTCCGTTTTTACAATTTTCGATCGCTGAGATTGTTCACAGCCTGAAGCTCACTCAAATTCTGCACAATCTTTAACTCAAGTTTGAGAAGAGCAACCGTTGTTCTCTTGCAAATTGAGCTAACATATTATATTTAGCTGAAAAAGCTGGTATTTGAAATCCTTCTCAGGGAATATTTCTAGATGACTGGCGCGGGTTGCCCCAAGAAAGTTATGTAGAAGGCACTCGTGTACAATCAAAAAAATTTTACAATAAGTGCCTTCAGATGCGCCTCACATAACGCCACCAATGTCAGTAACGGGTTTTCTCGCGGGGTGGGGGCGGGTGGATTTAGCCTGTCTCCTATGTGAGAGGGCGCTTGAGCGAACCCCCAGAGCGGTTTGTTGAAAATGTTGCAAGATATGAGATGTGCTCGACTGTCCACTGACTAACGACTAATGACTAATGGCTGCTGCTGCCGCACCGGAACTTGATATTTTGCTAAATAAGTCTTAATTTCTCCTACACTCAGTTGCCCGTAATGCAGCAGGGAAGCCAGCAGTGCGGCTTCTGCTTTGCCCTCTGTCACGGCTTCGTAGATGTGGTGACAGTTGCCGGCGCCGCCGGAAGCAATGACGGGAATTTCGACAATTTCGGCGATGCTTCGGGTTAATTCCAAGTCGTAACCGGCTTGAGTGCCGTCAGAGTCCATGCTTGTCACCAGAATTTCGCCGGCACCGCGCTGTTCGGCTTCCTTGGCCCAGGCGATCGCATCTTTGCCGGTATTTTCTCGCCCTCCGCGCACGTACACGTCCCAACCGGGATTGTCTGCATCTTGCCGTTTGCGGGCGTCGATCGCCACTACAATGCACTGATTGCCAAATCGATCGCTCGCTTTGTCAATCAAACCCGGATCGCGCACCGCCGCTGAATTAATACTTACCTTATCTGCACCCGCCCTCAACAAACTTCTGATCGTGTCTAAGGATTGGATGCCGCCGCCCACAGTCAAAGGGATAAAAACTCGATCGGCAGTCCGATACACCACATCAATCATAATGTCCCGGTCTTCGTGAGTCGCCGTAATGTCCAGAAACACCAACTCGTCGGCACCCGCATCGTTGTATACCTGAGCCATTTCTACCGGATCGCCAGCATCCTGAAGGTTGACAAAATTGACACCTTTGACCACGCGGCCGGCTTTCACATCCAGACAAGGCAAAATTCTCTTCGACAACATAAAATTTTCGTGTTTCTAATTTATTGACCGCCGCAGCGAAGAAAAGGCTTTGTTGATATCTTCAAAAACATGAAGTTAAGCAACAAATCTTAAAGATACCTTGTCTTTAACAACTGCTCCACAGAACTTGGCTAAACTTATTCAGATTCCACCATTCAACCGAGAGAGTCTCAGAGAATCTGCTTCCTGTTTCAATCAAGGGAGTCGGCTCGCAACTTGTCTACAGGCGTAAATTCCGGTCAAGCCAACCGTAC
Source organism: Microcoleus sp. A003_D6 (assembly GCF_036702825.1). Taxonomy (NCBI): domain Bacteria; kingdom Bacillati; phylum Cyanobacteriota; class Cyanophyceae; order Oscillatoriales; family Microcoleaceae; genus Microcoleus; species Microcoleus sp. A003_D6. The sequence goes on from NZ_JAUBWA010000062.1 coordinate 32,624, forward strand.
TTTTTCATTTGGGGCACACTCAAGATTTATTGCGGCATTTCATCCCGATCTTGAATATGTCCGCAGTCTGGATTTTGCCAGAGAAATACCCGCTCCGAAAGCTTCTTTGGCTGAACGTGACCGCATTTTGAGCAAGTTTTAGAACTTAGAGACAAACCCTCAACTAATTAGACCTCTTGCAAAAATAACTAGGACGGGCAAGATGCCCATCCCACAAAATTTTTTTTCTTGTGGAATGGGCATCTTGCCCGTTCCAGAATTTGATTAAAAGGATTTTTGCAAGAGGTCTATTCTACCTTTATTCCCTAATACCAATTTTTTATGAGGCTGCATAGAATCCGATCCCCCCTAGCCCCCCTTAATAAGGGGGGGACAAGATTCTTCTCTTTCGTCCCCGCAACGATTCGGGGGATGCGAGGGGGATCGAGATATGTGCAACTTCACATTAAATTGGTATAATGAGCCTGTTTGTAAGTTAATTGACGGCGAATTTCGTAAAAACAGTTGTTACTTACCGTAGCAACTTACTAACTATTAGCCATCATCCCTGAAACGTTTAGATTCTCAATCCGAATAATGTAAGGTTTACGGTTTAACTCAGTCGTCATTTTCTGCGTTGTATCTGCATAATATTAGCAATATGCACGTGTTGACGTGCTGATTCACCATATAACTTACGAGCATTATTTGATGCCTTGATTCTTAGTTTATTCTCGCCAAAAATTCTGTGACGATTACGCCATTGAAGTTTGCCAAGCTTGGTTTTCGCTATTTTTGTGACCGCAGCCATATCATACAGCCTATTCCAGGTTTATGAAGTGTAGGGACAAAGGCTTTCGCCGTGTCTAACCGGCGATCGAACGATCGGCGGGTGTACTTCATAAGCGTGGAATCTGCTGTAAGTTTAAGCTCACGTTTGAGGGCGTACATTTTCAATCCCTGGACTTATTCACCTGATTAACTATAGTTGAGTTTGAACAAGGATCGATACCATCCACAATATTCTTTACTTTTGCTTTATATTTCCGCAGTCCGTACAGCCTAGAAGAAAAACAGTGGACGATCGAAAGTAGGTCTTGGGTCAATTCTTCATGCGGTGAAAGGGTTTCAGCGTTAGCGACAATAATCGTTCCGCCATTCCACTGCAAGATTTGTTCGACTAATTCAAAACCAAATCGACACAATCGATCCTTATGAGCTACATACAGTATTTTTACTTCGCCTTGAATTGCCCACTGTACAATCTGCAAAAATTTGGGGCGCTTAAAATTCAATCCTCCGCCAACCTCTTGAATTGAGTCGGTAACGGAAGTTCCTTGGGCTAAGCAGAATTGCTCCATTACTTTTACCTGGCGAAGTAAGTCCTCTTTCTGTCCATTGGATGAGACGCGACAGTAAATAATGACTCGACTTGGTGTTTTGCCTGTTTTCAGGTTTCGAGCAATATTCAAATGAGTCTCGGTATAAAGTCGCTGATTACCTAAAGTCCTTTCTGGGATTAACTTTCCGTCGCTTTCCCATCGTCGCAAGGTAGAGCATGACACTCCAACTAATTTTCCAAACTCTGCAACTTTCCACATAGAAAATTCCTTTAAAGATTAACTATGAGTAAGTTTAGCAAAGTATGGGACTATTTAGTTGAACTTTCGGTCTGAGCCGGAGAGCCATTTTCCAGTTTTTTTTTGCGGCCCCCTCAGCATAAATAAGTTAGATTTTTGGCAAAAATCAGCAAATTAAACTCCCCAAATACATTTTTGGCGTGAAAAAAATGACACTTTCGCTTAAGATCGAACCATAACTACCTTCGTGGGCGATCGAATTGTGGTTGGGCAATCCTGTTTTGGTTCGGTGCATCGACGATCGACTAAACAATTTTAGATTTTAGAACAGCAGATGTGAGGGTTTTAAGCAGCAATTTCAGTTATAAGCCGCGCGGTAAAGTTAAAATTTAAAGTTTAAAACCTCAAATCGGTTGACTTGATGTTGTTTCTAGGGCTGTGGTGACTTTGCAAGCCAATCCACATTTGGTACTTCGTACAGAAAGCGGCAATCGCTACTTGCCGCTCTCCGGCAGCAATTGCTGGACAGTAGGGCGGAGCGATGACAATAACTTTGTGTTAATCGATCGCTGGATTTCCCGGAATCACGCGATGTTACAGCAAATGGAGACAGGAGAGTTCTACCTGATCGACTTGGGCAGCCGCAACGGTTCCTTTGTCAACGGGCGACGGGTCAGTATTCCCGTCACCCTCAGAAATGGCGATCGGATTATTTTCGGTCAAACCGAATTGGACTTCTACAACCCAACCGCCGGCTACCGGCACGATCCCATACACGAGACAGACTCTGACGATTTTACGGCGACTTTGACGGTACGCAGCCTGATTAGCGTCATGGTAATGGACATCCGAGACTTTACAGTTTTGACTAGGCAGCTAGACGAAACCCTCCTCTCGGAAGTCATCGGCAGTTGGTTCCGCAAAGCAGGACTGATCATTCGCGAACACGGCAGTTGGGTGGACAAATACATCGGCGATGCCATCATGGCCGTCTGGTTCCACAAAACCAGCGGTGTCAGCAGCGAGGAAATGATGCGGATTTGCCAAGCTTTGAGCCAACTGCACAAGGCAACAGACGAACTCAGCAGCCGTTACCCCCTGCCTTTTCCTTTGCGAGTCGGGGCCGGAATCAATACCGGTTATGCAATGGTGGGAAATTCTGGCAGCAGCGACCGATCGGACTACACCGCCTTGGGAGATACTGTAAACGCAGCATTTCGCCTGGAATCTTGCACCAAGCAACTCGGCAAAGATATCGCCGTGGGAGAAACAACCTACAAATACCTGACCCAATTGGGGGCCGAGGGCATTTTCGAGCAGCACACCGTTGCTTTGAAGGGTTACGACACTCCCACCGTGACTTACGGCGGTACTTATGCTGATTTGAACACTTTTTTGAACTCGAAAGGAAAAAGTTCTCGATAGCCAGAAAATTGGGTGCGCGACAAAAAATTAACCCTTAAAAATGGAAGTCCCAGTTTTTAATTTGGAGGGTCTTCTATAAACTTGCCTGCGATGCCTAAATTTCGAGATTTATCATATATCGTCCCTGCTGTCAATAGCTCAATGTAAAGTTTATAACAGCCCTTTGCCTGCTGCGGATTTGTCTGAAAAACTGCATAAGCAAAATGGTAGTCTCTAGATAAATGCTGTGTATGAAATTGGGAGACAAAACTTCATGAAACGATTGGGTCGTCTATTGGCAGTATTGGGCTTAGTGCTGGGCTGCTTTGCATGGGCTGGAGACATGAGCGCGATCGCGGCGACATTGAGCCGTACCGTCTTGCCATCATCCTCGCTCCTAGCTGTTGAAGTTCCGGCTAGAACCAATCGCGCCGATGACAAGCTTGCCACAGAATACGGCAAAAAACTTGATTTGAACAACAGCGCCGTCCGGGACTTTCGGGAATTTCGAGGGTTGTATCCCACTTTAGCTCGATCGATTATTAAGAATGCTCCTTACGAAAAAGTTGAGGACGTATTCAACATTTCAGGCTTGACGGAAGATCAGAAAAAAGTGCTGCAAGCTAACCTGGACAAATTCACCGTAACTGATGTCGAATCAGTCTTTATTGAAGGAGACACCAGGTTGAACAACGGTCTCTACGACTAGGTAGCAGCGGGCATCCTTTGAAGGTATTTGGTAGAAGTCATTAGTCATTAGTCATCAGTCATTAGTCATTAGTCATTAGTCATTAGTCATTAGTCATTAGTCAGAACTAATTTTTTGTTAATTCATGAATTATGGCTGCTGGCTGCTGGCTTCTGGCTTCTGGCTTCTGGCTTCTGGCTCCGGCTGATGAATGCCGAATGCCTTGAAAAAGGATCGAACCCAAAGACGGATACAAGCTTCCGATGTTGTGAAGAGCCAAAAATTTTAGACATTAGTTGAAGTTCCAGATTCATCTGTGGAATCAATTATTTAGTTATTCAATTATTAAATTATTCAATCTAAAATAGACAGTTCAAACCTCCATATTGCTCTGTGGAGTCAATTCTTTAATCTAAAATCTAAAATCTAAAATCTAAAATCGGCAGACTTATGACTGACAAATTTGACGTATTGGTGATAGGTGCTGGCGCGGCTGGGTTGTACACGGCACTTTGCCTCCCAGAACATTTGCAGGTGGGCTTGATCAATAAAAATACCCTACCTGTTTCTGCAAGCGATTGGGCCCAAGGAGGGATTGCGGCGGCGATCGCCCCTGAAGATTCCGCAGCGCTGCACGTTCAGGATACACTGGCTGCCGGAGCGGGTATTTGCGATTTGGAAGCGGTGAAATTTTTAGTCGAAGAAGCTTCAGCCTGCATTGATTCCCTAGTCAAAATGGGCGTTGCTTTCGATCGCACCGGCAAGGATTTAGCCCTCACCCTAGAAGCCGCCCACTCCCGCCGCCGAGTCCTCCACGCCGCCGACACTACGGGCAAAGCCGTTATCAGTACGCTGACAGCCAAAGTATTGAGCCGCAAAAACATTCAACTTGTATCCCCAGCCTTTGCTTTGAGTCTGTGGCTAGACGAAACCGGGCGCTGTCAGGGCATTAGCTCAATTTGCGACTCCAGGGTCAAATGGCTGCGGGCTAGCGCCGTAGTGCTGGCGACAGGCGGTGGCGGACAGGTTTTTGCTCAAACGACCAACCCGTCGGTAAGTACCGGGGACGGGGTGGCAATTGCGTGGCGTGCCGGGGCGCTGCTGCGAGATTTAGAATTTGTGCAGTTTCACCCGACTGCCCTCAGCAAAGCGGGCGCGCCTCGGTTTCTCATTAGCGAAGCGGTGCGGGGAGAAGGAGCTCATTTGGTTGACAGCAAGGGATATCGCTTTGCTTTTGACTCTCACCCCAGCGGGGAACTCGCCCCTCGGGATGTTGTCAGCCGCGCTATTTTCCGCCACTTGCAGAAAACGGGGGAACCTCATGTTTGGCTGGATTTGCGCCCGATTGCGGTCGATCGACTGCGCTACAGGTTTCCGAATATTATTCAAGTGTGCGCTGATTGGGGAATTGATATTTTTTCCGAACCGGTGCCCGTGACGCCGGCCGCCCATTACTGGATGGGAGGAATTGTGGCTGACAAGTTTAACCAAACTTCGATTCCGGGTTTGTACGCGGTGGGAGAAACTGCCAGCACCGGGGTACACGGCGCTAACCGGTTGGCGAGCAATTCGCTGCTGGAGTGTCTGGTTTTTGGGGCGCAGATGGGACTTTTGCAGGTAGAAGGTGGAAAGCCCGAGGCATTCGCAGATGAGTTCGATGCAGGGGAAATCTTGGAAAAATCAATTTCTGAAAAAGACATTGAGGCGATCGAAAAATTGCGGTTTGAACTGCCGCAATTGGTGTGGCAGAGTGCGGGAATTTGCCGGGGACAACGCGATTTGGAAAGTGCGATCGTCCAAGTTGAGATTTGGCGGCAAGAATTTGCCTCTTTGCCTTTGAGTCAAACTTTGCTGAAGTTGCAGCCTGGAAAAATCATTGATTTCTCACCCGCAGATGAGGGAACCAGCCTGCTGTTGCGAAATTGGGGGGAAGTTGGCAATTTATTGGATATCGGCTACTTAATTCTCAAAAGTGCTGCGTTTCGCACCGAAAGCCGCGGCGGTCACTACCGAGTGGACTATCCCCTCACCGAGTCGGATTGGTGCAGCCATACTTTAATTAACCAATCCAATTGGTACAAATCTGGGCAAATAGAAGATTGAAAAATTGGGTTCAGCGCGTCCCCGTACCGTCACTTTTGGGGTTCCCGTTAGGGTCTGGTTCGTATTTTTTTGGGTAATTTGGAAGCCTAGAGTTTTGTGCAACTGTCAAAAATGTGGATCTCGACGGCCCGGAGCCCACGCCCGTGCTAAGGCTTTTTGTGAAGTTGCTGGTTGAGTTGAGAGCAACTCGAGCCGCATTTGCGATGCCGATCGTACTCACTTGCAGGCAGGTAGCCAGGGTTGCCGTTGTTGTGAGCTGAATCAAAGTACGCATAGTATTCATAATTTATACAAATCAACGAAGTAGATGCACGCCTGTACACCTATTATATCGAGCAATTTCCGTATTTCCACTGATATCTTTACATTTCCTTTAATTAACTTTCGTAAAGCTACTTAAATCCTTTTAAATCAACGCTTTTGGCGATTTGAATTTAATCTCCGCTTTCTCTTTTAGAATTTCTTAATATTCTCTAACATTTAGAAAAAACGGCAACTTGCTGCAATCAGTTTCCTCTTTTTAGTAAGTCTATCTTAAGACAGATGACAGACTATACTATTCTCACTTTTAGTTGTGAGATGGGAATAAATGATGAGTATCGGGGTTTGGAGCTTGCCGAAAGCTGCATTCTTTTTTTAAACGGGTATTGCTTAAAAAAATTGATATTGGTTTTTCCCGCGTTCCTTAGCACGATACATCGCTGCATCGGCATTCTTGACTAAAATCTCTGGCTCTTGACCGTCAGTTGGATACAAAGTAATACCAATACTTGTAGTTACAGAAACTGTATGTTCTTCTAAAATAAAAGGCTGCATGATGGCGTCGCAAATTTTTTGGGCTACTTTCGCAGCTTCCTCGCGACCGGGAATTGCGGGCAGAAGGACTGTAAACTCGTCGCCGCCCAACCGCGAGATAGTATCGCTGCCGCGCAAGCATTTTTTGAGCCGACTGGCAACTGCTTTTAAGAGCAAATCGCCCACATCGTGTCCGAGAGTGTCGTTGATTGACTTAAATCCATCTAAATCTAAAAACAGTAAAGCTACCAATTCCTGATTGCTGGAGGCTGTTTCTACAGACGAATGCAAGCATTCGTAGAACTTTTTGCGGTTGGGCAAGCTGGTGAGAGCATCGTGATAAGCTTGATGGCTGAGTTCAGCATTTTTTTGTTCTAGGGCATCTTCCCGGCGCTTGCGATCGGTAATATCTCTGATTGCTCCGACTAAAAATAGGTTGCCGGCAGAATCTTTGTGGAGGGATCTTTTAGTCGAAATCAGATGCGTAATTCCGTGAGCGTCGGTAAAATATTCTTCATTTTCTCGCGGCTGGTGAGTTTGCAATACTAATTCGTCTTGCTGCCAAAATATATCGGCTTCGTCTTGGGGAAATAAATCGTAATCTGTTCGGCAAGTTAAAATTTCCAAAGGATAGCCAATAAACCGACAATATGCCTGATTCAAGACAACGCAGCGGTGATTTCGATCCTTGACAAAGATCGGGTCGGGAATTGTATCGATTAGCGATTGTAAAAATTCTTTAGACCGTTTTAATTCTTCTTGCAGGTGAGCCAGATAACCCACAACTGTGCAGCCAGAACCCAAAAGACTGAGGATTGGAGGAATTAACGGCAGCCACCAACCGGCTAAAAAGACTAAGTATAAACTGGCACTAAGACCGAGGCTGATACTTGACAAACAGCAAGCCGATCGACCGGGGGATCGCAACTTCCAGCTCAAACTGGCTCCCGCCCAAGACCACAGTAAAATCCACAGCAACTCCGCCGCCTCGGGCCAAACTTTGATACCTCCGCGCCCGTCGAGGGCCGCACTCAAAATTTGGCTCAAGAAATGAGCCTGAAGCTCGACTCCGGGTATTGGCTGGGGAGGAGCAAACAAGCCGGAGCTGTAAGCATTTTGCTGAAAGTCCTTGAGGCTGGTGGCAGTTGAGCCGATCAAGACAGCGCGCGATCGCACAAAATCCGGCGGTACTTTGCCAGAAAGCACGTCGCTCATCGATGCAGTGCGAAAACTGCCTAGCGGGCCGCGCGGATTAGCGAGAATTTGATAGCCGCGGCTGTCCGATCGAACGTAAGCACCGTCATGCGGTTTAAAAGACCGAAACACCCCCTTGCCTAACTGCAAGTATTTAGGATTGGCTTTTGCGGGTTGAGGGGAAATCCCTTCGCTTTTGAGGTAAACCAAAGCCAGTCTGAGCGCGAAACTTTGATGAGTTTTGCCGTCTCCGGGCCAAGCGTAGAGCAAAGTTCGGCGCACTTTTCCATCAGCGTCGATCACAACGTTGTTGAAACCGACTCGATCGAGCTTGTCAAGTACCGGAGGTGGCCGAACTCCGAACCTAGCTTCGTCTGGCATCAACTCAATGCCGATTAAGTTGGGAATAGTTTTAAAAGTTTTGAGCAATTCGGCGTTACCCGGTTGAGTTGGCAAATCTCGGTAAACGTCGAGCCCGATCGCCCGCGGCTTGCCAGCGTGCAATTTTTGCAGCAATTGGGCCAATACAGCATCGGAAATTGGGTAGCCGTATTTTTGCAAGTCAGCTTCCTTAATTTCGACAATGGCGATGCGCGAGTCAATTGGTTCGGCCGGCCGCCAGCGCACAAAGTGGTCGAAAGCAGCCCATTCCCACACCTGCAAAAATCCGAACCAGCGCAGTACAATGACCGTACTGGCAACGGCACTCGCAGTAATCAATACTCGGCGTTCTCCATCAAGCCATTTTTTGATAGTTTCTAGCATATTTTAGGGATTTTTGCCTCGCCCTTGGAGCATCTAAGCTACTACTACATATAGCTTTTACATCTCTGGGGCGATCTATCGATTTTAGATTTTTTGGTTTTTCGGTGCGGGCGGGTCGATTTTAGATTTTTGATTTAAAATTATCCAATTTTTTGGTTTTTCGGTACGGGGAGTCGATTTTAGATTTTAGATTATCCAATTTTTGAATTTTTTGGTGCGGGCGATCGGGCTGCAACAGCAGAAACCGGGTTCCTCAACCAAAATATGTCATTTCACCAATGAGTCTGGAAGCTGAAACCCGGTTGTGATAGTTTTTGTGTAAAAGTCCTAGTATTTATTCGCAGATTATATTAAGCTGTTCGACATTTAAACCACTAACGAGGCCTGTAGGGTGCGTCAGAAGCGAACACTTACTAAGCAAGGGAAACAAGATAGGGCTGACGCACCCTACAATACTATTTTAAATGCTCCACAGCTTAGAGAGCCACCACTTGTTTTAAACTTCTTCGCTCTCTCTAACTAATTTTTACTAAGTTTTTAGGGATTATAGATGCGAGATTTTAGATTTATTCGCAGCACGAAACAACGATAAACCAAGTAAAAAAATCGGATATTTCCTGCAAAAAAAATCTAAAATCTGCCCTCTAAAATCTCCAATTTTTCTGTTAGTTTTGAAAGTTGCGCGGGCCGGTGTAACCGGATAAGTCAGCGAGTTTATCCAAAGTTTGTGTCCCCGAATAAAACTGACCGTTAATCTCCCAAGTCGGGAAACCTTTAACATTCGCAGCAGCAGCTTGGCAAATTTCAGCGCGGGAATTTTGCCCTTGCGGATCGCATTCAAAATAATTAATTATTTTGGCTGCTTCTTTGCCGAACAGGGTTTTTTGGTCGTGGCAGTGGGGACACCAGTAAGCGCCGTATTCTTTAGCGCCGATTTGTTGGAGGTGGCGGGCCAAAGCAAGTTGTGCCGGACCGGAGGTTGTAGTGACGGCAGGGGGTGCAATTCCTGGAGTAGAGACAGAAGCAGCAGGCGAGTTGACGCTGTTGTAGAGTCCCAAAGCGCCGATCGAACTCACCATCGCCACCAAAATGCCTGTAAACACCAACTGTCCGATATCTTCCCACTCGCGCCCGACTAGCACCAGCACAAACAGCGACAGCGAAAATAAGGCAGAAGTGATGCAATAAATGCACAGTTCCTTAATTTCAAAAGCCATTAAATACACCAAATAGCTGCTGAAAATTACCATCGCAGCGGTGACGATAAATAGCGCTTGCCAAGTGTTTTTTTCTAGTTGAGAGTGCAGTCCTTTATTGGTGTCGCGATTGACAGCTTTGGGAGCCAATGCCAGGATTGCTATGCTCAGGTAAGCCAGACAACCTAACAAACTTAAAGGCACTGTGCCAAAAACTGTAGCGTAGGGACTGTTGAGAACTTTGTCGCAGCCGCTGGTGGGACAAATGACCGAGCCTGTCGTGAATTTAGCGATCGTGAGATAGGCCGTTTCTACGACGCCGATGGCTGCGATCGCTGCCATTACAGTCCTAGACCAGCGATGAATCCAAGGGGTGGAACGTCGGCGAATCATTTTTTGATTTGGTAATTGGTAATTGGGAATTGGGAATTGGGAATTGTTGACTGTTGACTGGTAATTAATGACTCTTAACTAATGACTCTTGGCTGGTAACTGCCAACTGCCAACTGCCAACTGCCAACTGCCAACTGCCAACTGCCAACTGCCAACTGCCAACTGCCAACTGCC
>NZ_JAUBWA010000063.1:0-9471 GCF_036702825.1 Microcoleus sp. A003_D6
AGTTGCGTCCCAGACGCGAGCTTTGAGTGGTGCTTTCTGTCGTTTCAGATTTCTTCTCCCCACAATAAAACCACCCTACCTAACCCCCCTTAATAAGGGGGGGACAAGAACCCGCTACCACCAGAGAAACCGGGTTTTTTCGGGTTTCTACGCTGTCACGAAATATTCTCGTAAAAACCCGCTTTCTGGCCCCGCGTGCGTTCATAAGCTCAATCTCCCAATAAAATTCGCAAAGCTTTCAAAGCATTTGAACGATTGCCATTGGCAATTTTTCCAAACCAATAATGTGCCTCTTCATTACTCATCGCCATAATTCCCTCGGCAATATTAGCAATTCGTTCGGTTTTCGATAGCGGTTGCAGGGATTGAAATAAAATCGCCAAACTTACGCCAGATTCTTCGGATAAAATATAAGGAGTTTGTCGCTGCTGAGATAAAGTTTTCGGATCGTAATTATTGGCTTTGAGAGTAGCATAAATCTTTTGTCTCGCTAAAACCAGCGCATTTCCTTTGAGTCGCCCCAATTTTTTAGCCGCTGGACGCTTTTTTTCACCCGCTTTTTTGTAAGCGCATTGGTACAATTCTAATGCGAAATTATTGTGATCTAAAGGCAAAACTCGTAATTGAAATTCTTGCATAATACCAAATCCTGGTTGGATATCCTCTTTATGACTCGGCGGTTGAAACCGCGTCTACACAAACAAAACCCGCCTTCGCGGGTTAAAGAATAACGGATGCCCCAAACCCGGATTTGGTATAAGAGGGCGGGCTTATGAGATATTTTATTTGAGGCGTAGATAGTTAGTAAAACCAGCCCCTACATTTCTATTTCTTAGTCCGCGGAGGCGGACATCGTTTGTGTAGTAGCGATTTCAATCGCCGAATCATCTGAATTATTCCCTCAATATATCACCCTTGCCGTCAAACTCAACCTTTCTACCGGATTGCGATCGAGCGTTTGTTTTATACTGCTAATATCCGAGGCATTTGCTGACAACGCTGGCTTGAATTCTAAGGTGATTTTCAAACTAACATCCGCTTGCGCGTCGGGACTGTTCAACAAACTGTTGATAGTCGAGAAAAAGCTCTGAAATCCCCGAAACGCCCCTTGATATTCCAGCCGCACAAATTGGTCGCCTGTTTGAATGGTTGCGGTTTGGTCGATTTGCGGTTGCCAGCGCTGCAAGAGGGCAATTGCTGTTCCTAATTTGCGATAATCCATTACCCGATCCACAGACAATTCTAGCACTTCGATGCCTTGCACTTTGTAGTCGCTAATGCGATCGCCCAAACCAGCAAATACCGCATTCACCGTGCCGTCGAGTTCGATAATCTGCGGTTTCGCCTCCCACAAAGTCCCCTGTAGCCCTTCCACAACATAAGCAGAAGTGCCACTATCTCGAAAGGTAGAAACTTGAGAATTTAGGTTGACATTGGTTGCTTTTTCTGCTGTTTCCCCGTTGCCATAATCGGCCACCACACGAAAAATAGTGTTATTAACAATGGTGGTTTCACACTCATCGGAAGGGCGGAAATTTCCCGGCACTAAAATATTATCTTGATACAAACTAACCGTCAGTGCTCCTTTGGCTTTCCACCTCACCCGCACGGGTTTTGCGGCTTCTGCACTGGGCATCAATTGAGCGCTGAGTTCCACTTCTTTCGGCGCTGGAGGTTCGAGAATGCCGCGTCTGTAGAGGGAGGCGCGATCGCTAAATTCGATCGTCTCCGGCAGCGCCAACACGCTATCATCAGTTTTGATAAACAGTCTCTCCCCGACTTTCAGATCCCAATTCCCCATTTTCAACCCTTCGCGAATCGTCTCCCGCAGCATCGAAACTTCCGCATCGAGGAGAATATTCAAACTCAAATCCTTAGCAAAAGCATCGCGCAGCGCCTTCGTCGTCCAACTATCCAACCCCGCAGGCCAAACTTTTTGCAAGATAAAAGCCGGGGCGAAAGCTTTAGCTTCTTCGGCGCGAATTTTGCCGCAATCTTTGAGGGCTTTGAGAATCACATCTTGCTGGTTATTTTTGCCTTTCACCATACTCGCATCCTGCGCGGTAAGAGTGTAGTGCATCAACCCTTTCGGTGCTTTTACTTGGTCATTTAACGGATAAAATAAATGGCGGTAAGCATTAGTCAAAGATACTCTCACAGCTATATCTTTCGCGCCTTCCCTTTCCTTGAGTTGCTTCTGTTGGCTTCCCGATAAATCTTCCATCCGGTTCTGACTTTTGAGAATATTTTGAATGGCTTTATATTCTCTGGCATTGTCGATCGCGCTTTCTAATTCTAGCCGATTTGCCACCAAAAATAACATCCGATTGCGGTAGGTGCGAAACTTCCCCGATTCGCCGCTATTGTTAAAAATTCTCTCGATCAATTCCGGCGCTGCGTCGGTAGAAGCATTCACCGTCGCATCGTCAAAGTCGATCGCGCACAACGCCACATCATCAGGGTTATCGTCTACATTTCCGGGACTTTCGATATTAGAAACTAAGGTAAAGAATTTCTTGGCAAAAATGCTATCTCGACGAATTCTCAAATCTTCTTTCGCGAATCCCCTCCCGACTTGTTCTTTCTCTTCGGTAATGATTTTGTTAATCGAAGGTTCTTCTTTAAACCGGGCTAAAGATGTTACCGGATCGGAGTCTAAATACCAGGCTACCTTAGTCAGTCTGTCTAAAACGCGATCGACAAAACCGCTGTCAACCCCCGGAGTCAGCAGCGACAAATTCAACTCAGCCAGCCGAATACCCGAAGAATTTCCCTGAGTCAAAGAATGCAAAAATATTGTTCTGCTTACCCAAGTAGAAAACGGCGGTTTTCCCGCTGCTATCCATTCCCCGTCTTGCAATTGTGCGTAAGCCGGCCTACCATCGGGATTGTAGATATCAGCGCCGATCGCATTCCGCAAGGGCGATCGCTGCAACCGAGAAGTAAGATCGTTAGTAATTTCCCCATCCATCCCCACCGGAATATGATGCGTGTGAATCATCGGCACAAACGAGTCAGAATTCAGAATCCTGAATCCAGAATTGTCCCCCCTAAATTCTGCTTCTTGCTTCCCGCTACCTTCTTCCTTCTTCCTTCTTCCTTCTTCCTTCTTCCTTCTTCCTTCTTCCTCCCACAAATAGCGCACGACTTGCGCGAACAATCGCAAAGCCCCCCGCGTCTTCTGGAATTCGGGAATAGAAGCAATTTTTTTAGTAAGAAGATTGAACAATTCCGGGTGAAACGGATAACTTTGGGCGATCGCTTCTGAGTATGACGCATCTTTGCACCCATCGGGCAAATTAACCCGGCAATTGCGATAAGCCGCCAAATATTCCGATGCCGCTTTTTGCGCCGCTTCCTCGCTAACTTTGGCAAACACGCGCTGTTTGACGATGTTGTAAATTTCGATATCTGTAGAAGGACTCAAAACCCGTTCTTGTCTTGCAGAAGCCCGCATTGTTTCTTGCAATTCAGCCGTTTCTTCCGCAAAAGTATCTGCTGTCGAGGCGAGGGAATAAACCAATACTAAATTATCGCAGGCTGCCGCCAAATCCATCAAGGAAAATAGAAAAGCTACCACTTGTTCGGCTAAATCGCTTCTGCCAATTTTTTTCGCTTTTGCCGATCGCAAATACCGCGCAATTTCATCTAAAATAATCACAGTCGGCTGTCCCCCCGTCAACCGTTCCAACACCGAAGTACCGGGACTGACACCGCTTTTATCGCTGCCTTGCAGTAACTGATAGCCTGAAATCCCGCCAATTTGGTAAGCAATTTCGCCCCAAAGAGTATAGGTTGTCAAGCCACTGTCCGAGTGATAAACTCCTTGTTCAGGGTCTAAATCTCGACCGTCGATGGCTGCAACTTGTAAAGGGCGATCGGGAATCACGCTAATATCTGTAAAGCGTTCCAATCCGTGAATTTCTCGCCCTAGCTTGCAGATATGCCAGAGTGCAATTTCATCGTGAGTTTTCCCGCCCCCAAAACTCGTTTCCAATCGAATCACCCCAGCCCCGGCGCTTTGCTTCATCAAGCGGCCAAAAACTTCACGAATCAGGGTTTTGATGCCATCAGTGGCGAAGGTATTAGCAAAGAAAGTATTTGGATCTTGATAAACTTGAGGTGCAGTTCCTTCCACAACCAACCGCAATTTTGCGGCAAATAAATCGAGAGACAAATCTCCCGATAAAATCTCATCTCTGGGCACGCAGGTATCAAAGATTAATGGCAGCATCTCAAAGATCCTTAACTAATAATAATATCAATTCCGCACTTCATCAGAATTATTCATCTCTCTCTTTTCTCCCTCTGTGTTCTCTGCGGTTAAATCATTCCGATCCAACCGGAAACGATATAATTACAGTAGTAGTAGCGCATTGCGCACCCTACATATAGCGGTTCTCAGAAAGATGAGGTACGTAGTTGGGCTTCAGCCCTCTTAGCACCGGTGCGCATTGCGCACCCTACATATAACCAATAACTAATGACTAAAATCGACATTTCCGCCGCTAACAATTACCCCAACTCTCGCATTCTCAGCCTGCACAACACCCGACAACAAAGCCGCCGCCGCTAACACTCCCGTCGGTTCCACAACTATCTTCATGCGTTCCCACATAAAAAACATTGTGCTGCGAATTGCCTCTTCTGAAACTGTTGCCATATCGTCCACATAATGCAGCACCAAAGGAAAGGTTAATTTCCCCAAAGATGGCGTGCGCGCGCCGTCAGCAATCGTATCCGGGTTGCTAACAGTTTGCAGCGTTTTCGTGCGGAACGATCGCGCCGCATCGTCTGCTTGCTCCGGTTCTACTCCTATTACTTTACACTGCGGGGACAAAGTTTTTGTCGCGATCGCGCATCCCGACAGCAAACCCCCGCCGCCGCAGCAAACCAGCAGCAAATCCAACTCCCCAACTTCTGCGATTAATTCCAGCGCCGCCGTACCTTGTCCCGCAATCACCCGCGCGTCATCATAAGGAGGAATAATTGTCAAGTGCCGTTCTGCGGCAATTTTGGTGGCGAGCTCTTCGCGGGAAACTTGAGTGCGATCGTACAAAATAATTTCTGCACCGTAGCCGCGAGTCGCTTCTTGCTTGACTTTTGGCGCATCTGCCGGCATGACAACAGTAGCGGGAATTTGTAGCAACCGTGCGGCAAGGGCGATCGCCTGCGCGTGATTTCCCGAAGAAAAAGTCAGCACTCCCCGCTGTTTTTCGGCTTCAGATAGCTGCATCAAAGCATTGCAAGCACCCCGAAATTTAAACGAACCCGTCCGCTGAAAGTTCTCGCACTTGAAAAATACCTGAGAATTCGTGCGTTTGTTGAAAGTTTCCGAAGTCAGCACCGGCGTCTTGAAAGCTTTGCCCTGCAAGCGCTTTGCCGCAGCCTCCACATCCGCGAAACAGACTGACAAGGGATTTTCAGTAGAGAAGTGGACACTCATAGATTGTATATTGGGGCAATCGAGGACTCTATTTGTAGGGTGGGCATTACCCGCTTCACTCCTACAAATATTAAATTATAAGTTTTTACTATAAACTTATTAAAAATTCTTATCATTAACTGTTGCGCTCAATTGTTCAAAAAGCTTTAAACTAATATCAATTTATTGCAACTTATTATCAAAAAGTCAAGTTGCGTTTGTGCTTACAAAGGAGAGCGATTAATGAATACAAAGTTAAAAGTGCTGGCTGGCGCTAGCGCGGGATGTTTGCTGCTAGCGGGTTTGACGGCGAATGCAGTTGGAATCGGACAGCGGGCGATCGCCCAGACAACCCCGAAGGTCGATCCTCTTCGAGGGCTTGGCCAACGAGATTTGAGAGCACAAGCTCCTATAAATCGCATTAGAATCGTATTTGCCAACCGCAGGGATGCTACAGATTTGCAAAATAAAGCCGATCGAGTAGCGCAAATACTTTCCAAAGAAATCGGAATGCCCGTAGAAGCAGTAATCGGCGACGAAACCGCCGCTGTAGAAGCTTTGAGAGCCGACAGAGCAGATGTGGCATTTGTAGCAGGCCGCGCGGCATTAAAAGCAGAACAATTAGCAAAAGCGCGGATGTATTTAGCCGAAGTTCGCAGCGATTATTCCGGCGGAAATACCTACAATTCAGTGTTTGTAGTGCGCCAAGACAGCCCCCTGCGTCCGAAAGCTTCGTCAAAACAAACTCTCGAACAATTGAAAGGCAAAAAAATGGCTTTCACCTCTCGAACTTCCGGTTCGGGATTTATTTTTCCAGTTGGGGAATTGGTAGGTCAAGGATTAGTTTCAGGGCCGGATAGATTAGAAAGTTTCTTCGGAAATGTCACCTACGGCGACGGTTATGGCAGCGCTTTGCAAGCTGTTTTAAAAGGTCAAGCAGAAGTTGCAGTCGTATCGGAATACGCCTTGCTACCGCCTTGGATCACAGCAGCAGAAGGCAAGCAGTTGCGAGTGCTGCAAAAAGTTTCCGGAGTTCCAGCCCACGGAATTGTGATTGACGATCGCGTTCCTGCACCCATGCGGGAAAAGCTGGTTAATGCTTTCATGAAACTGAACGAACCTGCAAACAATCAATTGTTCCGCAGTTTGTACAATTCCCAGCGCTTGGTGAAAGTCGATCACACCAGCCATTTAGCAACGTTGCGTCAAGCTTTGGTGCGCGCCAAATTAGAGCCGTAATCTAATACTAATTCTGAAAAGTAGCACCTGAAATCCGTAGGGACACGGCAGTGCCGTGTCCCTAGCGTTGGCACATTAAATTAGTACAGTAGACCTCTTGCAAAAATAACTAGGACGGGCTCTGGGGCCCATCCCACAAAATTTTTTTTCTTGTGGAACGGGCCGGAGAGCCCGTTCCAGAATTTGATTAAAAGGATTTTTGCAAGAGGTCTAGTTACCTGGTGCATTAAATTAATTACCAAAATTGTCAATAACTATCCCCCATGACTATCGAATGTTGCAATTTACAAACAGCTTATTCACCATCTCTAAATCGCCCAATTCTCAACGGAATTGATTGCAAAATCACACAAGGCGAATTTGTGGCACTCCTGGGTTTGAACGGTGCGGGAAAATCCACGCTTTTGCGTTCTTTTGTCGGCTTAGTTCCCGTCAAAACCGGAGAAATTCGGATTAACGATACAGTGATAACTCCGCGCACGCTGAGGCGAATTAGGCGCGATATCGGCTTGATTTTTCAAGGCGGCGGGTTGGTAAAACAGCTACCCGCGATCGACAACGTGCTGTGCGGTTGCTTGGGAGGTTTGAATACTTGGGAGACGCTGTGGGGTTTTCCGAAGAAACAGCGCGATCGAGCTTTTGAATTGCTGGCAAACTTCGGACTCAAAGACCTAGCATATCAAAAAACCGGACAACTCAGCGGCGGACAGCAGCAAAAAGTCGCCATCGCCCGCGCTTTAATCCAATCTCCACAGATTTTACTAGCTGACGAACCCACCAGCGGATTAGACGTAATCGCAGCCCAACAAGTAATGGAAATCCTCGCTCAACTGCACAAACAACAAGGAATGACAATAGTTGTAGTATTGCACGACTTGGGAATGGCCAGCACTTATCCAGAAAGAGCGATCGTCCTCGATGCCGGTCAGATAGTCTATGATGGCAAATGCCACAACCTCTCCGACAAATTCAGCAAATTAACACATCCCAAAATAGAAGCGTGAGCTCCTCTCTTCTCCTCTCTTCCTCTGCGCCCTCTGCGCCCTCTGCGGTTCATTAAAAAAAGCCCCTTCACCAAACAAAATAAATAACTTTACATCAACCTCAAAACCAACGCAAATGACCGAAAACAAATCAACTAATTCCTCAAAAAATCATGGCTGGATTAAAAATATTGGTATTGCAGTAGCCTTAATTGTAATTTACGGTTGGGCCCTGCGGGGATTAGAAATTGATGCCGCAACTCTGGCAAGCAGTTGGCCTTACATGACCGATTTTATCTCGCGCTTGTGGCCGCCGAATCTAGAAATAATAGATGTAGCAATTAAAGCTTTGATCGAGACAATTCAAATGTCGCTTTGGGGAACGACAATCGGGGCAATCCTTTCCGTACCAATTGCTATTTGCAGCGCTCGCAATATAGCACCAAACTGGTTGCAATGGCTGGCAAATTTGGTGCAAAATGCAGTGCGTTCTGTTCCTTCAATTGTGCTGGGGTTGCTGTTTGTATCGGCGACTGGTTTGGGCGCGCCGGCGGGTACATTGGCCCTGGCAATTTATACGATCGGCTATCTGGCTAAATTTTATCAGGAGGCGATCGAATCAGTGGAAGCGCGATCGGTCGAATCGTTGCAAGTCGCGGGTGCATCTTGGCTGCAAGTTGCACAATACGGCATTTTCCCGCAAGTATTGCCGCTAGCCTTGGGTTACACGCTGTGGATGTTTGAGTATAACATTCGGGCGGCTTCGGTGTTGGGAGTGGTCGGCGCTGGCGGAATTGGCTTTGAATTAGTGAATTATATTAGGTCTTTTGAATACAACAAGGCAACAACCATGATG
This sequence comes from Microcoleus sp. A003_D6, assembly GCF_036702825.1. NCBI lineage: Bacteria > Bacillati > Cyanobacteriota > Cyanophyceae > Oscillatoriales > Microcoleaceae > Microcoleus > Microcoleus sp. A003_D6. The sequence goes on from NZ_JAUBWA010000063.1 coordinate 8,504, forward strand.
TTAGTGCTGTTAGTTGTAGTGACGGTTATAGATGTAATTAGCAGCAAATGGCGGCAGCAACTAGAAACCAAATAAAGACAGGTTGAGAAACAAAATAAGGACACGGCGATGCCGTGTCCTTACCTGTGTATTGTAGGGACACAGCATTGCCGTGTCCCTAACCGTACGCCGATATCCCGATTAGGATTCTTGCCGTTTAGAACAAGAACAATTCAGTATTACCGGAAACTCCTAAATTGACATCGACAGTTGCAAACAAACTGTTACCGCCAACAGTAGAACCGTTGCTATCGTAATACAGTTTAGTAGATGCAGACAAACTGTCGTAGATAGCCATGATCGACGGCCCGGTTAAAGTTGCTTCGAGCGCAGTTACACCGACTGTGCTGCTGTAAGCGTAGAAACTAGAACCCAAAGGTCCAGATCCGGTTGTAAACGCTGCAAAACCAGTTTTGTCGAGGTTAATTACATCATCAGCAATGCTGTAATTGGTAATTAAATCCCCGCCGCCAGCAGTAGTTCCGCTGAACACAAACACGTCCAAACCAGCACCGCCGTTGAGAACATTGGTTCCCAAACCGCCGATTAAAGTGTCATTCCCGTCGCCGCCGAAGAGACTGTCGTCACCAGCGCCACCGAAGAGACTGTCGTTACCAGCGCCGCCCGATATGCTGTCGTTACCAGCGCCACCGTCGAAAATATCAGCACTCGATCCGCCGTTCAAAATATCGGAGAACTCAGTGCCGGTGACGTTATTAGGGCTGCTCGCGTTTCCTGTGAATAAGACAGGCGTGGTAAAGTTGTAACCGCCAGCACCAGAACCGAAGTTGTTAACTCCGTTTGTCGGGAAAGTACCCGGATTAGCAGTTAAATCGACAACGCTACCAGAATTAGTAGTGCTAGTACCAGAAGATGCGATCGTACCTGTAAATACAAAGTCCGCCGTTCCCAGATTGCTAGCAGCAGTA
>NZ_JAUBWA010000063.1:9571-42612 GCF_036702825.1 Microcoleus sp. A003_D6
GAACCGCTAACACCGTCAAAGTTAGTCGTAGTCAAATTGCCAAATTCGCTCGCAGCAAACTGGAATTTGTCAACCCCGAAGGCAAAGTCAGTAATCGTATCGCCGCCTTCACCTGCCGCCTTGTAAACAAAGAGATCCGCACCAGAACCGCCAGTCAGAATATCTGCACCGCTACCGCCAGTGAGGATGTCAGCAAACTCAGTACCAGTGACGCTGTTAGCAGCAGCATCTCCGGTAAACAACACAGGCGTGGTGAAATTGTAACCGCCAGCACCAGAACCGAAATTGTTAAAGGCTACTGGGAAAGTGTTGCCAGCAGCAGTTAAATCGACAACGCTACCAGAAGTAGTAGTGCTAGTACCAGAAGATGCGATCGTACCTGTAAATACAAAGTCCGCCGTTCCCAGATTGCTAGCAGCAGTACCCAGATTTGCAATCAAGGTAGAACCACCGGCTACGGTACCGTTCGAGTCAAAATACAACACAGTCTCGTTCGACGCATTAGTAAATGCGAAGAAACCAGCAGTTGTAGAATTGCCCAAAGCAGACGCTTGTGCAGCTTCCACAGTGGCATAGGTTCCGCCCGTGAAAATCACCAACTCTTTGCCAGTAATGTCAGGAGTTGAACCGCTAACACCGTCAAAGTTAGTCGTAGTCAAATTGCCAAATTCGCTCGCAGCAAACTGGAATTTGTCAACCCCAACAGTAAAGTCGGTAATTTTATCGCCGCCTTCTTTAGTTGTCCTGTAAACAAAGAGATCCGCACCACTGCCACCGCTTAGGAAATCCAAGCCGAGGCCGCCGGTGATGGTATCGTTGCCGTCACCGCCGTTAATCGTATCGTTGAAATTGCTGCCGATGATGTTGTCATCGCCTGCTAAACCATCGATTTTAATTGCCGCTGGAAAAGTACCGAAATTGAAAATATCAGGGCCGGAAGTACCGACAGGAACAGTTAGCGATGAACCGGTGAAGACAAAGTTCGTGACTTGCAGGCTAAATTTCACCGAGAAACTGGTCACAATTTCAAAGCGCGCCCCAACAGCAAATACCAGCACAGAACGACCGGTAGCGGCATCTGTAAACTGACAGAAAGTAGGTGCGTCTGGGTTGCCGCCCAAAGCTGCAAACCGCGCTTGCAAAGTGGCGATGCTAGTAACGCTGATATCGTCGCTGAAGTCGAGCAAATTATTGCTGCCGATGATTCCAACAACAGAAGTAGCAGTAATCGCCACTCGGGTCAAGCTAGTAACGTTGAGATTAAAAGCTGCGGTAGAGAACTCTAAAACATCGTCATCGACATTAAAGTCAGTAATTAAGTCAGACTCTGCAACTGTTGTAATCTCTTGACGGGAAGTGCGGTAAATAAAGCTATCCTTTCCAGCACCCCCAATGAGAGTATTGGTTCCTGCGCCACCTTCGATCGTGTCATCACCGTCATTTCCGGTTAACTTGTCATTGCCAATACCGCCGATGATTTTGTCTTTGTCCTTACCGCCTTCGATATCGTCATCATCATCGCCGCCGTCGATATCATTATCGCCATCGCCGCCTTTAATTTTGTCCTTGCCTTTGCCTCCGATTATTGTATCTTTGCCGAGGCCACCTTCGATATCGTCATCGTCATCGCCGCCGTCGATATCACTATCGCCATCACCGCCTTTAATCTTGTCCTTGCCTTTGTCTCCTTTAATTTTGTTTTTGCCCTTACCGCCTGTAATGTCATCGTCACCATCGCCGCCTTCGATGTCGTTATCGAGTGTCGCCGAACCGACAATAACTTGAGGAGCTGTATTGCCAGCAAACTTAAAGACATTTTGCTCGATTTTCAAGCTAAAACGTTGGCCGGTGACAACGGTTGTGCCGTTGCTAACTTCAAAACCAAAAGTAGCCGCACCGATAAAACCTGTTGCCGCTTGGAAAGTCAACAAACCGAGGTTAATGTCTGCTTGAGTGAAGGTAATACCGAGTTGTGTTACGGCGACTCCCTTAAAGAATAGTTGCCCGGTTGTAGCATCGGGCAGCTCGGTTAGCTTGAAGACTGTGCCGCTAGCACCTTGCGAGCCACCGACAAACCGCAACAACTCAGAAGTAATGGTAGTTTGGCTGCCACCGGAAGCGGCAATCAGGCTATTATTAGCTTCCACTCGCAAAGGGGTGTTAATCACCGTCGGAGTTGGAGTTGGAGTTGGAGTTGGAGCGGTAACTCCCAAAAAGCTGCCAGCTTTCAGAATACTCGCGTTGACATTCAACAATAGCGCCAGCACAAAGTTACTGCTGCTGCGAATTTCGGTATTGATGCCGACTTGTACAAAGGACAAGCTGCTAAAATTCAAGTCGCCAAACAGCAGAAACTTGTCGCTGCCGTCTGTGTAGTCAGTGATGACTGAACTGCCGGGAGTGGTAGTGTTACTGATGACAAAAACGTCATTTCCAGCACCGCCGACACAGGTATGGTTGCCAGTACCGCCAACGATCGTATCGTTGCCAGTATTGCCCATCAGCGTATCGTCGCCAGATCCGCCGCCGACAACGCTGTCGTCGCCGTCGCCGCCGTCTGCCATGTCATTGCCGTCGCCAGTAACGAGGGTATCGTTGCCGACACCGCCCATCAGGGTATCGTCGCCGTCGCCGCCGCTAACGCTGTCGTCGCCGTCGTCGCCCATACAAACGTCGTTGCCCGCACCGCTCATCAGGGTATCGTCGCCGTCGCCGCCGCTAACGCTGTCGTCGCCGTCGTCGCCCTGGCAAACGTCGTTGCCCGTACCGCCGATCAGGGTATCGTTGCCAGCACCGCCGCTAACGCTGTCGTCGCCGTCGTCGCCCATACAAACGTCGTTGCCCGTACCGCCGATCGCGGTATCGTTGCCAGCACCGCCGCTAACGCTGTCGTCGCCGTCGTCGCCCATACAAACGTCGTTGCCCGTACCCCCCATCAGGGTATCTTTGCCGTCGCCGCCGCTAACGCTGTCGTCGCCGTCGTCGCCCATACAAACGTCGTTGCCCGTACCCCCCATCAGGGTATCGTTGCCGTCGCCGCCGCTAACGCTGTCGTCGCCGTCGTCGCCCATACAAACGTCGTTGCCCGCACCGCCGATCGCGGTATCGTTATCTTTGCCACCGCTAACGTTGTCGTCGCCGTCGCCACCGCTAACATTGTCGTTGCCCCGATCGCCCGTGACGGTATCGTTGCCTTCACCGCCCTCGCATTTGTCGTCGCCTTTGCCACCGTAGATGGTATCGCTGCCGGTGCCGCCGTCAACGTCATCATCTCCGTCGTTACCGTGCACCCAGTCATCGCCGTCATCGCCTTTGCAGGTATCTTTGCCGCTGCCGCCAAAGATAGTATCGTTGTCTTTACCGCCATTAATGTTGTCGTCGCCTTTGCCGCCGTCGCACTTGTCTTTGCCGAGATCGCCCTTTATTTCATCGTCGTCATCGCCGCCCTGGCAATCGTCGTCACCTTTACCTCCGTAGATTTTATTTTTGCCGCGCTTTACTTTGATTTTGTCATCGCCTTTTTTGCCGAATATCGACTTGTCAGCGCTGGTGGTGGCGACAATTAAGTCATCGTCATCGCTGCCTTCGATCGTCTCGATAGCACTGCCGCTGTCATCATCTTTTTTGTCGCCTGCACTTTCTTCGGGTACGCCGTTAAATTCAGCAATTGTGCGGCTATTCTCAGCGCCTTCTTCGGGTACGCCGTTAAACTGATTCGCCACTTTGCCGTTACTGCTGCTGCCGGTGTTTTCTGCGATCGCTTCGTCAATTAACTGGGCTAACCCGCTGTCGAAATTTTTAGCGATGGTGTTGCTCAAAGCTGCGAGGCGATCGAGCTCGCTGGCCGAAAGCGGGAACTCTGGTGCGCCGTCATCGACGCCAAGAGGCAAAGCACTTGTTAAATCTGCATTAGAATTCGGCATATTTTGCACGGTAGATGAGCTGGTTTTTGTCATGTCAGGAATTTTCGTTTCATCTCGATCGGGAAAAAGTGTTCCCGATACATTTCCTAACAACATTTCTTCTTCCATCTTTGATATTTCCCAACAACTGGTAAGCTTCTTAGAATCAATTTATCAGCAAACAGGAAGCAGTAGAAGAAAGAAATCTAACTTCATACTTTCTCCTGCTAGAGGATCTGGTGTCCCCACCTTTCTGTTATAGATGCTCTTTAAACTGAAAGGCGGTTATTTCTAGCAGTTGCGAGTTTTCTATTCTGCAATTGCGCAGTAAAAATAATTGAACCGCCACCCACACCGTAAGTGCTGCGCCGAAGCGCCTAGCGCTTTTGATGTTCTGCGTAATTTCTACAGTAAGCTGCGCCGAAATGCACCGAAGTGTAGGTTGTTTACGTAATTTCTACAGTGAACTATCAGAATTTAAACTCGCCACTCACAACTCCCACATAACTACCCAAAACCTTTCTCCCCTAAATTTTTCCCTTGCTTTTTCCGCGATCGAGCCTGGGTGCATTGAAGTTTTCTAATACTCCCAGCTCAGACAAATCCTTCCCTGACTTAGGATTTGAATTTATTTAATAAACGACTGCACCTTCCTAATTTTAGTTCCCGATGATTAATTAGAAATTTAGATAGTTCGCCCGGGAAAATATTGGTTTTAATTTTCTCTCGGACAATTTGATCTCAATCCTAGCGAACTGAGCAAAAAGTTTTTTTTTCCGTTTTTCACTAACAAATATGCAAAACTTTATCTATCTCAAGACAGATTGTAAAATCCCGAAACAAACAGTAACAAACGCAGGAGTTGTTTTTGGTTGCAGTTGCAAGCTCGATCGGCATTTGGAGGGGGAATGACGCAGGGCCGGCCTGAGAAACCCGGTTGCTTTGTAGGTGTCGGATTGCTTTTCCCCAATAATTCTCCGAGAAACTGGCTTGATGAGGCTTAGTCATCTCGATGATAAAATGCTTGTTTCTTGAGAGGAATAAAATAATTTTATTGCCGTTGTATTGTAGAGAATTATTGGCTCATAAACTTTATTTTTGCTGTTTAATTTTAACTAGATGAATGCAGTTAAACAAAAAAATCCCAATAACAGGGAAGCGGTAAATTAGCAATGAGCGATTAGCAATTATCAATGGTCAACTATCGATTACCGATCGCCGGTGAGGGCTTACAGATGAGGGCGGAGGGCTTACGGATGAGAGCGGAGGGCTGACCAATTAATTAATTGACACAAAATCAAGATTTCTGATGGGGGGGTTAGTGGTAGAGGATAAGCGGTTAGGACAGATCGACCGATCGCCGCCCAAAAAATTTTACTCAACTTTGCCTCCCATATTGCCCTGAAACCGGTTGGCGGGAGCCGAAGTAATTTTAATAAGAACTAGAGATCCGCCTGGTAAAGTGCCTCAAATTTAACTTTACTCAGCAATGCTCAACTCAAGTTCGCGATGAATGTACAGGGGTCTGCGGTAGAGGTGCAAAATGTTAAAGATAGCAAAATTGGAGAAAATTTGGCTTTCACCGAGCCACAGGGCAATCAAAACTAATAAACTGTTATTAAAGTACAAGTTTTATACCCTAAAAGTGTTTGAACAAATATATTTGAGTCCAGCACTCGCCCGATCGGGGGAAGCGCATTCAGAAACTTTGATTGAAAGAGTAAAAATCAGTTTGCCGATCGCTATTGCTAGTTGCAAAAACGCAGGCAAATTCACAATTAAGGCGGGAGGGCGCTAAATCGGTGAGCCAGGAATTTACACTCTCTGTTACCCCAGTTGGGGACGACGAATATCTAGTGCGGACAGAAAGGGTTGCACCCGGTGTACCCTTAGCAGAACAACAAGTCCGCTGGCCGATCGACGAATGGCTTGCACTGTCGGCTCAACTGATGAACGACCCGCTTGTGGGCTTGCTCCAGGGAAAAGCAGTACAGGGAATCGGTGCTGGCGGTCGCGGACTCTCGCGATCGGAAAAAAACTCAGCGCCGAATTTAGTAGCCCTCGGGCAGCAATTATACAGCGGGCTGTTTCAAGGAAACTTGCGCGATAGCTGGACTTGCGCTCAAGGCATCGCCCAGCACCGCCGAGAAGTGCTGCAACTACGGCTCGGACTCAAAGGTCGGCGCTTGCCGCGGCTGCCGTGGGAAGTTCTGCACGCGGGCGATCGCCCTTTGGCAACCGGCACCGATGTCGTGTTTTCCCGCTACCAACCAGGTACAAGTTTGTTCAAACAAAGCCGGGTACTTCCCTGTAGCGGGCCGCTAAAAATTTTAATGGCGATCGCCTCTCCGAGCGATCGAGACAGCTTGCAGCTCAAGCGAGAAGTGCTCCACCTGCAACAAGAACTCCAAAACCGCACCCTTAACCCCCTCAAAAACAGCCCCCACTCGGAAATTCAACTGACTATTCTCGAACAGCCCGATCGAGAACAGCTTACCCAAGCCCTAGAACAAGGACACTACCAAGTCCTGCACTACGCAGGTCACAGCAACTTAGGTTCCAGAGGCGGCGAACTCTACCTAGTCAGCAGCCGCACCGGCTTAACCGAAACCTTGAGCGGCGACGACTTAGCCGGATTGCTCGTCAACAACGGCATTCAGATGGCCGTTTTCAACTCCTGCCGGGGAGCCTACGGCGACCCCTCCGATCTCGCGGACGACAGCCCGGAACGCAACTTAACCGAAGCTCTAGTCAAGCGGGGGATTCCGGCAGTGCTGGCAATGGCAGAAAGCATCCCCGACGATGTAGCCTTAACTCTCACGCGGCTGTTTTACCGCAACCTCAATCAAGGCTATCCAGTCGATCTCAGCCTGAGCCGGGCCAGGGCCGGACTAATTTCTGCCTACGGTTCTCACCAGTTATACTGGGCTTTGCCCATTCTCTACCAGCACCCGGACTTTGACGGCTATCTGACCGGAGCCGGGGCCCAAAGCGCCGCATCCGGGCTGGGAGTGCAAATAATCGCGTCGGGAACGCAGTCGGCGGTCGCGGGTACAGAATGGAAGGCGCCGTCTTCGCTTTCGGCGATCGCCCAATACCCGCCAATGCCAGCCAATCGATCGGATGAGTCAGACAGTTCTGAGGCGGAAGTCTGGGAATATTTTCCCGACCAATTAAAAGATCGCAGGAATTGGGTTCACCAGAACGATCGGCCCTTTGCTGCTGATTCACCGAACTCAGAGACGGCGAAGCCCTCCTCTCCTAATTCTGAGTCTTCGGTTATCCAAGCAAGCGGCGCCACTAAACCGGCTGAGAAACCGTTAAAAAATCCGGGCTTGAAAAAATGTTTTGCCCTGACGCTTTGCTTGTTGCCCCTTGCTTTGAGTGCGGGCTTTTTTGGGTGGCGGCATTGGCACCCGCGAGACACGAAACCGGAAGAGTTACTGCCGACGGTACGGACTCCCCTGTCGCAAAATTACCTGCAACAGCGCCACTAAAAAGCGAGATCCGATCGCACTGCTGAGTTTGGGGCTGCTTGCCCTGGCTCCAAACGAGCTGCGGTTGTCGCTGGCTTTTTTCGCGATCGGCTGCTGGAAAATTTATTAATAATAATATGCTGCTCGATCGCATTTCGGACTTAAGCTCATCAACCCGGTTTCTACCCAAAATCAGAAGCTGGGCAACCAAGCGTCTAGAAAGAAATCGGGTTTCTCGTCGAGAGAGTAAGTCCGGGACTGCTCGATCGAGCATTCGTCATTCGGCACCAGACAATAAAAGCAAGAGTGACAACAATAGTCCTGGACGCACGCGGCGGGTCCCAAACCCGGTTTCTTCGTAGATACTTCGCTATTAAACCAAGATTTCTCGCAGAAACCGGGTTTATCAGGCGTAAGTCCTGAACAATTAAGAACGTCTTGACCGCCAGAGCGGTTGCTATATTTCACAATAAGTAATTGTGGAAGCGGCTGTGAGTTTGGCCTGCCCCTCCAGCTTGCGGATAAATTTTGAGAGTCTGGCAGTTTGCAGGCAACGAGTGGAAACCAGTCATTTCTACTGAAACTCCATGCCGGGAACCGCTGCTAATTTGTAGTGCATTCAACATTTAAGCTGTTGCGCTTTTAACTCGCTCTTTTTCAATTCCCCTGTGGAAAGAACCTCAAATTCTCTCGCTTTGGGCATGAGGAGGAAGATTTTCCCGATCGCCCCGTCGCACCCTACTGAGAAAGCGGCGAAGCGTCAAGAGTGACGAAGCAATGGAGCCCCATTGAAACTATTTCCTTCAATGTGGCTGGGCGATGGAGAATGCCGCCGCGCCCATTGAGCCTGGTTTAAGCTAAAAACAGTTCAACGAACAGGTGAAATTTGCTTCAATTTTTACCGGATTGCCTTCCCCGGACTGCGTTCTGTGCAAGTTATATGCCAAACCCCTTAATAGAAGATTGCTCCTCGGTATTTGGCATTTTGAGGGGATTCGCAGCCCGAAAAACAGGGTTTGCAAGTAGCTGGCAGCGGCATCGAGAACAAGTGCTGTCTCCCCTTGTTGAGGTAAAATTTAACCCCGCGCCGGTAATTGCTGGCCGCAGATTTGCCGTATCCGCGCTCTATGTATTTCGATTCATGGCTGTCTGGCTTTTTACCTTGACCGCAGACAGGAGCGGGGATTGGTGAATGCAGCGAACAGACTTTACTGTAAAAAAGTAAAGCATTTAATTTGCGACAATAATTCCCAGCACGATCGCTTGCAAGGCTTACGCAAGCATTTGGGCATCGAGCGGCAAATAGATCGCCCTTCGAGCATCCTTACTTGCACCCCCGGTCTTGAGACCGCAGAAATTTATCCAGAATTTTAATATTCAGAATTCTTAGTATTGACAGTGAAACAAAGTTAATCTAATGTGTTGTAATTGATATAAGTAAAGTCCAATAAGCGAGGTACGGTCAATGGCAGAAACAGCTACAGCACCCTTAACAGGAAAAGGTCTGCTTCAAAAAATCAAAGGCAGCGATTTGCCGCGCAGAGAACTTGCAAAGCTTTGCGGCTACTTCACTGTCAGCAAAAGTGGAGAAACGCGGATTAATCTGGCTGAGTTTTACGATGCAGTGCTAGCTGCTAAGGGCATTGAGCTAGAGAAGTCGAAAGCAGACGGACGCGGGCGAGAAGCGAGTTATCGAGCTAGCGTTCACAAGAATGGCTCGATCGTGATCGGGGCGAATTATACCCAAGAAATGGGATTAAAGCCGGGAGACGAGTTTGAAATTAAACTCGGATACAAGCACATTCGCTTGATTCAGATCGATGTGGACAGACCGGATGTGGAATTGGAAGATGAAGAGGAGGATACAGAAGAATAGAGGCGATTCCCTGCGGGATAGCTTCGCTTCACGCGATGCAGTCAGCCGATAGCAAGGCGACTGGATTTGGCATTCGCTACACGAGTATTTGCGCGCTACCCTTCGCTTTAACTGATGAGCTGTCTTGACTATTTCTATTTTCTCTTGTCCCGCAAAGACTACAGTGCCTCTGAACTTCGCAAAAAGGGGCAAGAGAAAGGTTTTGGCAATGATGAAATATTGGAGGCGATCGCGCAAATTCAAGACCGGGGCTATCAGTCTGACACTCGCTTGGTGGCAAACTCGATCGCCTCTGCAACAGGCAAATACGGGAAGTCGGCCATCAAGCGCAAGTGCCTGCAAAAAGGAATTACCAGCGATTTGTTCGAGCAAGTCTGGGAAGAAGAAATTGCCGAAAATCAGGACTCCGAAACAGAAAAACTGGCGGAATTAAAAGCCAAAATCATGCGGAAATACAAGATCGATACTTGGGGTAAAGCAGATCCGAAAACCAAGGGAAAAGTCTTGAATTACCTGCAATACAGGGGTTTTAATGCCTTTGAAATTTGGCGGCAGTGGCAGACCGAAGAAGAAGATGAGTAAGTTATAGGACAACCCTCGATCGATGAGGCCCCCAGATAGTCAAGCACAACTGCACTGCTGTCTGGGGGCCGCATTGTGAGTTCTGAGTTTTTGTAACTGTATGTCAATCCTCAGACTTGACTAAAGAAGATTCGTACATCTGCCGGTGTCTGGCTAAAAGCTGGAGATATTTCTCGTTGATTTTGGCCAGCATCCATTTCTCTTGAAAAATGGCGGCGGATTCTGCTTTCTCCGGATCTGCTTGTAGCGGCAAAATATCTTTTCGAGCAGCGCTTTGCTCTGCAACAGACTTCAGCTTTTGAGGGTTCTGCTGGTATTTTCGACCGCTTTTGTGGTTGGCGTAGCGGCGCGATCGAGTATACCCCATCTGCAAGAACTTGCGGGCCATGTCGGCTCCCACAAAATCATCGGCATCGAGATACTCTAAAAATAACGAGTAAATTTTGCTGCTGGACTCCCTGGCAATTTCAGGAGTCTTAAATCTCCAAAAAGGCAGAATTTCTCCTTTATATGGTTCCACCAACAGCACTCCCTGTTCTCCTTTCCCCACCCGATAAAGTTCCGGATACTCTCGAAAGTCGATTTTCTTAAAATCCGCATGGTAGTCGAACTGCTTCATTGGGCCTTTTCTGTTCTATCTGGAACTATAGAAGTCCGCAGTTTACCTTCGTCTGGTTGGGTATAAACCCAAGCCCAAGCAATCAAGACAGCTTGAAAAGGCAGCCTGAACCAATACAATAATGGGTTGTGGGGAATCCCTTCTATCGGAATGCTGTTGACGGCTTGATTGATATTAGCTGGAAACACGGCAATAAACAGGGCAATTAATCCCCACGCCGCCGCCCTGCTGACAGGAGGAACTAACAGCCCAATTCCGCCCAAAATCTCGAAAAAACCGCTGATATAGACCAATGCTTCCGGGTAAGGAAGCTGGGGCGGCATGATTCTGATAAAGGGTGCGGGCACTGCAAAGTGGAGTACGCCTACGGTACTGATAGCTACTGCGAGGATAACTCGCCAAATTTCTTTTTGAGCTTTCATGGGAAATCGGTAATTAATAATTGTTAACTTGCTGCGAAAATGCTTGCAAAAATTCGCTATCTGCGATCGAGATGACAAGAAAACTGAGGCACAAAAATTCAAGCCTTCTGGGTTTTTCTACTCTTGCTGGTGGCTGTAACAATCTTCTTCCTAGAAAAACCTGGTTTCGGGGTAAGTCCCAGAGGAGTTTTCGCAACCCCAAACTAGAGAAAGTGAGAACTCGAATCGAAGGCAGCAAAAGGTGATTCCCGAAAACAGATAGCGTTTTGATACCTAGATTTTAATGTCTAGTTCCCTGCTGCTGCCTCTATCTTCGGGTAGTGAAACCTGATTTTTGGTTCCGGATCCGGGCCCGGCTAGCAGCCAAACCAGTGAGATTTTCTCGATCGACAAATACGTCACAGCTTAACATTAAATCATCCAGGGAATTGATGAGTGCGATTGCTGCTAAATTTGACAAGCGAATTTCTTGATGGTACCCGCCACGTGATTTATCCGTGGAATCAAAATCCAAAATCTAAAATAGACCTCTTGCAAAAATAACTAGGACGGGCAAGATGCCCATCCCACAAAAAACATTTTTCCTTGTGGAACGGGCATCTTGCCCGTTCCAAAATTTGATTAAAAGGATTTTTGCAAGAGGTCTAATGTTTAAATTTTGTGTTTTGTCAACTTCCCAAGGATGTTAGAATGGAGCGATAGGACTAAGGTCAACAGTCACGGGACGATCGACTTGTAGGGTGTCCCGGACGAAGTTCTAGAACGATTATCGAAGATTTCGGGATAGTAGAGCACCTTATATATATGTGCCAGTTGCGTAAGTTGTGGATCGAATTAGAGAATTTGCTAAAAAGTCGATCGCAGTAGCAACTTCCAAAGCATCCTGCTGGAATTCAAGATTGTCACTCCTAGGCAGGAACTTTTTAGCCACCACATTATTCACCAAGATTAAGCCTCCAAGCACTGTGTCATTTTTATCTACACGCAAGCAATCACCGACGACCATGAACACCTCACTCAACACCTCTAAATTTGGATTTAACCGGATGCTGCGGCAATCGCTGTTCTCCGTCATCATTTCCGCAGCAGCTTTGGCTAGCGGATGGGCGCCCGGTTTGCACGCACAATCCCCAAGCCTCGTTTTCGGAGCAGCAGCCCAAGCTCAAGAGATTAGCAACCAGGAAATTACTAGCTACGCTCGCTCCGTCTTAGCAATAGAACCCAAACGGCTGGGAGCCTCTCAAGAAATTAAAGGCTTAGCAGGAGGCTCGGTGCCCAGAGTAGTGTGCAACGAAACTAGCCAAATCAACAGGCTGTCTGGAAATGTTCGCGGTATTGTGGTAAATTACTGCCAACAAGCTAAAAAAATTATCGAAACTAATGGCTTGACAGTTAGTCGCTTCAACCAGCTCACTTTGCTCCAGCAAGCCGATCCGGCTGTAAAAGCGCGAATTCAAGCCGAGCTGCTGCGGCTGCAACAAGCGGGCAATCAATAAGCTTGAGGGTTTGAGTCTTTCTTCCTCTCCCGTTCGATTGTTCGAGTGACTAGACGGTATGCAAAAATGTTTGAAAAAAAGGCGATCGTCTGTCAAAAAATGCTTGACAAAATGACATAAATTTGGTAGCAAAGCCAGAACGGGAGCGGTTCGGAGAGATGAATGTTTTGCAACTCGCTGTAAATCCCAATTAGAGATAAAAAAGATATTCCTCAAAAACTAGATGTGAAGTGAATTCCTATAAGGAATAGAACATATAAATGCTAACATTCACAAAACATTTACCTGCAAATCCCGATGCTGTTGTCAGCTTTACTTTACCGATGACAGCCGACGATCGCACTCGCAGCCGCCACCGATTCGAGACGGGTACGGGGGAAAAGCTGCACCTGAGTTTGCCCAGAGGTACGGTACTGCGCGATCGAGATTTATTGCAGTCGGAAGACGGTAGCTGTTTGGTACTGGTAAGCGCAAAACCCGAACCGGTGCTGACAGCGCGGGCCTCGACTCCGCTGCTGCTGATGCGGGCGGCTTATCATTTAGGAAACCGCCATGTAGCTTTAGAAGTTGCCGATAATTATTTAAGGCTTTCTCCTGACTCTGTTTTGCAGGGAATGCTGGAAAAAATGGGTTTGGAAGTAATAGCAGAAATTGTACCGTTTCAGCCGGACATGGGTGCTTACGGGCACAGCCATTAGGAATTGGGCATGGGGCATGGGGCAAACAGGGAATTGGTAACAACAGTAAACTGACAACTGACAACAGACAACAGTGAACAATCAACTTTTATCTTTGTTGCAGTTAGCTTTTGCACCTGTGGGAGCTTATAGTTATTCTGAGGGAATCGAAAGTCTGGTAGAAACCGGTGCGATCGACAGCGAGATTACTTTGAGGCATTGGTTAGAAAATTCGCTGCAATTCGGGGCTGTTCGAGTAGAAGCCGCTGTGGCGGTAAGGGCTTTGAGGGCGGCACAGATAGGGGATTTGACTGCTTTGAATTACTGGAATGCTTGGGCGACTGCTGCTAAGGAAACAGAAGAGTTGCGCTTGCAAAGTTGGCAAATGGGGCGGACTTTGGTCAGGTTGCTGCTGGATTTGCGTGAAGCGAAGCTATCCCGCAGGGAATCGCCCGTTGCTTTTGGGTTAACAACAAGTGTAAAAGATTTGGTGGAATTTGGCGGCAATCAGTGCAATTTTGCGATCGGCTTTGGCATTGCCGCCGCCAACTGGCAAATTGAAGAGGAAGCGGCCGTGTTAGGATATTTGTACAGTTGGGCTGCAAATTTGGCAAGTGCGGGCGTGAAACTGATTCCCCTCGGGCAAACATCAGGTCAACAATTACTGCTAGACTTGCACTCACAAATTAGTTGTACGGCCCAAGAAGTTTTAAAATTAGAAGATGATGACCTCGGTAGTTGTAGTTGGGGATTGGGACTAGCTAGCATGGCGCACGAAACTCAGTACAGTCGGTTGTTTCGCAGTTGAAAATAGGAAGAAGGAAGAAGGAAGAAGGAAGAAGGAAAAAACTATGCCCAATGCCCGATGCCCGATGCCCAATGCCCGATGCCCGATGCCCGATGCCCAATTACCAAAATAATTATGAGTGCTTTTCGTGTAGGAATTGCTGGGCCGGTTGGTTCGGGGAAAACTGCTTTACTTGATGCTTTGTGCAAGGCGCTGCGGCAGCAGTACCAGATTGCTGTTGTTACTAATGATATCTATACTCAGGAAGATGCACAGTTTTTGGTGCGGAGTCAGGCTTTAGAGAGCGATCGAATTTTGGGCGTAGAAACGGGAGGCTGTCCCCACACAGCTATCCGCGAAGATGCTTCGATTAACTTAGTAGCTATAGAAGAGTTAGAATACAAATTCACTGATTTAGATTTAGTGTTTGTCGAAAGCGGTGGCGACAATTTGGCGGCAACATTTAGCCCGGAGTTAGTAGATTTGACAATTTACGTGATCGATGTCGCTGCGGGCGATAAAATTCCGCGCAAGGGCGGGCCGGGAATTACTAAATCAGATTTATTGGTAATTAATAAAATAGACCTCGCGCCTTTTGTGGGAGCAGATTTGGGCGTGATGGAACGGGATGCTAAAAAGATGCGCGGGGAGAAACCTTTTGTTTTTACTAACTTGAAAACAAAGGATGGCTTAGCGTCGGTGGTTGATTTTGTGAAGATGAATGTCGCTTAGGGCGATCGAATCTAGTATCATGGAAATAAGCCGTTTAATGATTACCAAGTAAGTTATGCTGAGTTGTAATGATGCAGCCAAATACTTTTTGGCTCAGGCAAGTGAAGATGCTGGCGATCTGATATCTAATCTCAAGCTTCAAAAATTGCTTTATTATGCTCAAGGCTTTCATTTAGCTTTGTACGATGAACCGCTATTTCCTGAAGCGATAGAAGCATGGACTCACGGGCCGGTTGTTCCTGATTTGTACCGTCACTATAAAAAGTATGGTGCTGGTGCAATTCCATGTCCTGAATATATAAACTTTTCGATTTACGACGACGAAACTAAGAGTATGCTTGATGAAGTTTACTGTGTGTTTGGGCAGTTTGCTGCATGGAAGTTGCGCAACATGACGCAAGCAGAATATCCTTGGAAACTTGCCGCTCAAAATAGCGGTACAATTACTCATCAATCTATGCAAAAATACTTCAAGACTCAACTCAATTGTGAAGAAGCAGTTTAAGGCAAATCAGCGCCCAGAAAAAGGGAAAAGGATTTCGTCTAGAGAAACAGTTGATTTACCGCCAGAGCAGCAGTCACCTCTATTTTCTTTGCCGACTGCATGATTTTTCAGGTCAGTCCTGCTTTAGTATATATTTTATTCTCAGTCGCTGGCTTGTATCAAGGCTAATTCGTGAAGCTGTATATTAGTGAAAATTAGGAACCCAGTTCGCTATCGCCCATTCCCAATGCTAAAATTCCCAAAATTTTACCCAAATTGGTAAGCAAAGTTTCCGTTGTCTCAACAAAAATCGCTTGTCCTTCGAGTTTTAAGAATTTCCATCTATCTCCCGTAGTGACAGCCCCATAAATTGTGGCAATCTCATTGCCTTCGCGCTCGTTGAAGATTTTAGCTGCTAGCATTTCAGCTATGCACTGTCCCAATCCAGAATTAATGTTTTCCTTTTTAGCCTCTACAATAGCAATGACTGGGGCTTTTACAATCAACAATTCTGGCGATCGACTTATCAAAAAATCACAATTCCCATTCAGCCCTCTTTCAGCATCTACAGTAAAATCAATACCAGAGAATAAGCTCACGCGATGGTGCAAAAGTTTTCTCACTTCCATTAAAATCGGCGCGATAATCAGTTCCGAACGCGATTTTTCTGTATTGCTACCGAGAGCTACAGGCAGATTTTCTTGTAAAGTTTCTGTCAGTAATCTGCTGTATTCTAACTCTGGTGCAGGAGTGAAGATTTCGACTATTTCAAAATAAGCTAAGTCAAAGGTTTTCAATACTGTGCCTAAATTAAAGTCACTGTATGCCATTTGACTTTCTCCTGGTTACAAATTCTCGTTAAGCGAAGCTATCCCGAAGGGAATCGCCTATTTACTCTAACACTCCCTACCGCACCACCAATTCCCTCACCAAATTAGCCAAACGTTCTGTACTGTCTCTCACCGCTAATTTAGAAGCAGCTTGAGACATTTTTGCCAAATATTCGGAATCTCTTAACAAATACAATACTTTGCTTTGCAACACATCTGCTGTCAGTTCGCTTTGACGGAATACCACGGCGGCCCCGGATGCGGCAAATACTTCCGCATTAAATCTTTGGTGGTCGTCAGCGGCGTGAGGAAAGGGAATTAAAATAGAAGGTACTCCAGTTACTGCTAATTCTGTCAGGGCACTAGCGCCCGATCGACTAATTGCTAAATTTGCTCGCTGCAACAAACTCGCCACATTGTCGTAAAATGGCATATACAAATATTGCTCGTGTTTCAAACTCTCAGCATCCGGGTCATTATTTCCGGTGAGGTGAACCACCCAAGCACCGGCATCAAACCAAGCCGGAGCACACTGCCGCACTAACTGATTGACTGCGACAGCACCTTGAGAGCCGCCCATGACTAAAATTACAGGTACGCTGTCAGGAATTGGCAAATTTAGAGGTTGGCGAGTCAGGAATTGCGATCGCACCGGAGTACCCGCAACCACCGTTTTCGCGCGGGGTAAATGCTGGGCTGCGGCTTCAAATCCGATCGCCACAGCAGTGCACAAAGGACTAAACCAGCGCGTCACCTTCCCGGGAATGGCATTCGATTCGTGGAGAATTACCGGCAAACCCAAAGAACGGGCCGCTAGAATTGCCGGTGCTGCGATGTAACCGCCGGTAGTAAAGACTCCCTGAAAATTTCCCGCTTTGAGCAACTTCCGCACCTGAAGGATCGAGCCGGCGAGTCCGCCCAAAATTCGCACTGTACCGAGTCCAAATCGCTCCTGAAAGCCTTCGACGGCGATCGTGTGGATGGGGTAAAGGGATGAAACTAATTGCGTTTCCATGCGGTCTGGGACTCCCAGCCATTCGATCTGACAGTCGTTCAACTGGCCAGCGGTGGCGATCGCGGGAAATAAATGTCCACCAGTGCCGCTAGCTGCAACCAACAACCGGAGGGGGGCTTTTGTCAAGGTATTTGTTTCTTTTTTTACAAGTACAAGTTCCACAGGTCGATCGATTTTAGATTAGAGGTTTTAGATTATTATGCTTATTGTTCAGGCAGTTTCAGCCAATTTTCAATCAGCAATCTAAAATGAGATTGTGCCGTATCCTTCCTTACTGTTGTCAGTTTTCGTTGCCGACGAACAGTTGCCCGCGCCGCGACTCCTGACAAATAACCAAATTATCACCTAATGCGTAATTTTTTGAATTTAGTGCCAAGTGTATCTCAGTATTTTTCCAGCCGTCGGGACGAAAAAGCCCCTCGGGCGATCGTTTTTGGCTTTAACGGCGGGCAGTCGATCGCTCAAATGTTGTTATGTTTAACAGTGGTAAGTGCTGGCGTGCTGCATCCGAGTGCTGTCAGGGCTATTGGTGCGATCGGGGCGACTCCCCAAACGATCGCCCAAACAAGAGCAAATGCGCCCGCCCCACTTACAAAACTGCTAACAGAAATTGACGCCGCGGCCAACCGGCGCGATGTCAAAGCAGTCATGGCATTTTACAGCCAGAATTTCACTCATTCTGACGGCTTAAACACCCAAAGCATGGAAAAAGCCCTCACCCAACTCTGGGATCGATATCCGACTTTGAATTACCGCACCGAGATCGAATCTTGGAAAACCGAAGGTAGCGCGATTCTCGCAGAAACCGTAACTACAATTGCCGGCACTCAAAAAAAGGATGGCAGAGAATTAACTCTCAAAGCTACCATCCGTTCCCAGCAGCGCTTTGAAGGTGAAAAAATAGTTAGTCAAGAGATTTTAGCAGAACAAACTCAGCTTAGTTCGGGTCAAAATCCTCCCACAATTCAAGTGAACTTGCCGGAGCAAGTTAAAGTGGGTCAAGAGTACCATTTTGATGCAATTGTTCGAGAGCCGATCGGCAATGATATTTTAATAGGGACTGTTTTGGAGGAACCAATTACCGAAAAAACCTTTTTTAATCCCTCAGAAGTCGAGCTGGAGTTGCTAAATTCCGGGGGAATTTTTAAAGTAGGTAAAGCTCCGGCTACGCCCGAAAATCGGTGGGTTTCAGCAGTTTTGATGCGACAAGGTGGAATTGCAACAGTTAGTGTGCGATTGCGGGTTGTCAAGTAATAAAATAGGTGTTATGGGTTATTTGACTAATTTCTGTAGTGGCGGGTTAAGTAAAATCTCTAATACAAATGAGAGAACCCGATAAACCTGCCCCTACAAGAATTATGGTTAATTGACCCGACTTGATTTTATACCAACTCAAAACTAAGTTTTTCCCTCTTCCTTCCTCTCTCTGCGCCCTCTGCGGTTAATACATCTTCCTTATTATTAAAAATGATTTCTATCCAAAATCAAATTGTTTTCATTACAGGTGCGAGTAGCGGTATCGGAGCAGCCTGTGCCAAGATATTCGGAAAAGGTGGAGCCAAACTAATTTTAGCAGCCCGCCGCCTTGAAAAGCTCGATCGACTGGCAAACGAACTTGTAGAAACAAAATCCATCGCGTCGGCGAACGAGATTTACTTGCTAGAATTGGACGTGCGCGATCGTCCTCAAGTTGAATCTGCCATAAACGCACTACCAGATGCCTGGAAAGCGATCGATATTCTCATTAACAATGCGGGATTGAGCCGCGGTTTAGACAAACTGCACGAAGGCAACTTTCAAGATTGGGAAGAAATGATTGATACCAATGTTAAAGGCTTGCTTTACATGACTCGCTACATAGTCCCGGGAATGGTAAATCGAGGTCGGGGTCATGTGGTGAATATTGGTTCCATTGCAGGCCGCCAAACCTATCCGAAAGGCAATGTTTATTGCGCTTCCAAAGCAGCAGTGAGAGCTATTTCTGAAGGGTTAAAACAAGACCTTTTAGGAACACCTGTTCGGGTGACGGAAATAGAACCGGGTTTAGTGGAAACAGAATTTAGCAATGTCCGGTTTCACGGCGATGCAGAAAAGGCGAAAAATGTTTATCAAGGATTGACACCTCTGACAGCCGATGATGTCGCCGATGTCGTGTATTTTTGCGCGACGCGATCGCCCCACGTCAATATTAGCGAAGTCTTGCTAGTCCCGACAGACCAAGCTACCGCAACTCTCGTTCACCGAAAAGAGTTGTGAGTTTTTAGTGGTAAGTGTCCGGATTGCGATCGAATTCTCAGGAAGCTTAATTGGTAGATGCACCCTGATTAATTAACTCCCGACCAATTTTGGCCGGGTTTTTTTTTGAGCGATCGCACCCAAAACCACAAATCCTCCCAAATTTTGCCAAACTATCCGGAACAGGTACACATCCAGCCGGAGATTAAATTAGTAGATGCACCCTGATTAATTAACTCCCGACCAATTTTGGCCGGGTTTTTTTTTGAGCGATCGCACCCAAAACCAAAAATATCCGCGTCAATCAGCGTCAATCAGCCTCCATCAGCGGTTAAAAATCAAATTCATCCCGAAACAAGCGCCCACCTACCGGAGACTTAATTAGTAGATGCACCCTGATTAATTGACCCCCGACCAATTTTGGTCTGGGGTTTTTTTTGAGCGATCGAACTTTCACCACAAATTTTCTTTCCTTGTCCCAAACTATCCGGAACAGGTGCACGTCGAGCCGGAGATTAAATTAGTAGATGCACCCTGATTAATTAACTCCCGACCAATTTTGGTTTGGGGTTTTTTTTTGCGACCGCACGCCCTCACCACAAATTTTCGCAAATGCTGCCAAAGTGTCCTGAAAGAGGTGCGGTGAGGCGGGAGATTAAATTAGTAGATGCACCCTGATTAATTAACTCCCGACCAATTTTGGTTTGGGGTTTTTTTTTGCGATCGCGCGCCCTCACCACAAATTTTCGGAAATTCTGCCAAAGTGTCCTGAAAGAGGTGCTGTGAGGCCGGAGATTAAATTAGTAGATGCACCCTGATTAATAAACCCCAGCCAATTAAGGCCGGGGTTTTTTTTGCTCAAAAGCTGGATTAGTCGATCGACCTACAACAACTCAAAAGACTGCACCTCAAGCACCGGGCCGATCATAGCAAAAGTCATCACATCCTTGCGGACTTCACCTTTGACGCTGACTTTCAGATCAGCTTTTTTCAACTCAGAAGGAGCATTCTTAAGTTCGTAAGTTTCCCCATCTTCGCCCACCAAAGCCCAAGTGCCCGGGCCAAATCCTTTGCGTTCAATTACACCCTTGACAGTAATACTCATGCCGATCGCACCTCTGTTTTAATCGCTAAACGGGCCAGTCCGAAACACAGAAAAGCATTGACAATCAAGAATGATTGTGATACCAAACCAGTTCCCAATCCCCAGACTGCGGGAGACACAACAGCATTCACCGCTAAACTGCTAGCAAAGCCGATCGAAATGGCGATCGCGATCCACTTCCACTCTCGATGTCCCAACAGCAAAGCAATCAAAATCCCAGGAATCAAAACGCTAGCAAAAAAGGGATTCAGCATACTGCTGCCATTAATTGCATTGCCGAGTTCGGGAATAGAACTGCCCATCACCCGCATCGGCCACTGCGGCAAGTCAAATACAAACAAGTTTCGCAGGAAAAAGAATCCAGAACTCCCAGCCATCAAGCCGCCAGAAAAGCCCCAAGTCCACTGGAACGGAAAATAATTCCGCATAAAGAAAGCCAGCAGGTAAGAACCGAGCACCATTGCAATTTTAGGCAACAGGGCGACTGCACCGCCGTCTATCCAGAAACGGGGGCTGAGATAGCCGTTGTCGCGCAGCCAGCGGAAGAAATCGCGGAAGTTGATTTGTCCGCGCTGGGCTAGCTGAACTGCTGCGGCTGCGTCGAGGTGTCCCGAACCAAAATGGTTTAACGGATCTTCAGTGACAGTTCGCGAGGACTGCAAGAGTACGCTGCGAATTTCGTCTGGTTCTGTGATACCGGAAGCCTTGACAAGGGCTGCAACGGCTGCAACGTGGGGAGAAGCCATGCTAGTGCCTTGGTAGCCTTCAAAGACTTCGGCGCCGGTTTCCGGGTCGATCGTACTCTGTAAAATCTTGCCCATTTCAGAACCGCCGGGGGCTGCAATGTCAACCCCTGCGCCGAAATTGGAGTAAGAGGCTTTTTCGTCGTCGGGGCCGAGGGCGGAAACGCCGATGACGTGGGGATAGCGGGCGGGATAGGAAGCGGAACTGTCGCCGGAGTTGCCGGCGGCTGCGATGATGACAACGCCTTTAGAGTGGGCGTAGTCGATCGCCTCTTCCATTAACTGACTTTCGCCGCCGCCGCCGAGACTCATGTTAATCACATCTGCGCCGTTGTCAGCAGCAAATTTAATTGCTTCGGCAATGTCGGAAACCGTGCCGCCACCGCTGCCGCTTAACACTTTTAGCGGCATTAAAGCTGCTTCGTAGGCGATGCCCGCAACGCCGTAATTGTTGTTAGTTGATTGGGCGACAGTACCTGCGACGTGAGTACCGTGGCCGTTGTCATCGTAGGCTTCGGCGCGATCGTTTACAAAGTCGTAGCCGGGTACAAATTTGGTTTCTTTTAAGTCAGCGACTGGAGTAATGCCCGTATCAATTATCGCTACTGTTGTGCCGCTGCCTTTGGTTTCGTTCCAGGCAGATTCTACGTTGATACTGCGGAGATTCCACTGCTTGGTATACATGGGGTCGTTGGGAATCTCGAAAGCGCTGTAGACGTAGTTTGGTTCTATGTATTCGGTATCTTTAGCCAAATTTGATTTTCTCAGGGCGTTTAGCAAAGTGCGATCGCCCTTAACTACATATACATTGTCGCCCGCTGAGAATTCGCTGTTGAGTTGCGGTGCGACTTGGTACTGTTGGGCGATCGCATTTACTTCTTTCGCAATCTGGGCAGCACCCAAATCTTCGCGGAAATCAAGCACAATCGAGTCGTAAGTGCCTTGAGTAGCAAGTCCTGGGAAATTAGAAATCGCCCAGCCGAGCCCGATTAAAAATAAGCACAGAAGGAAAAATTTTTTCATGGCCGATCGTCCGTTTAGGGAAGGCTTGTTCACCACAATAACCCAATTTTCACTGCCTGCGCCAGTTTTCCTTGCTGTAGCTTGTGGATATCTCGCACGCGGGCGTTTGGTAGTTTTCGGCGGTGGCTGTTGCTCGATCGAAAATTGCTCTAATTTCTAGTTTAAATTGCAGAGCAAGTTTAAGGAGTTCAATTAATTGTATCATTAGAGAAGATGACCAACAGAACCTGGACTATTTTCAACAAGGGTATTGCATGGAAAGAGGTTTAATGTGGCTGCCGCTGCTGGCAATTTTTATTTCTCTGGCTTGGGCTGGATGGAACGAGTATCAAAAGCTGGAAGCGTATCGCGTCTGGGCCGAACAATTCGCTAAAGCCAAATACGATATTTATGCTGTACTCGGTCAGCAAGAAGACAGTTTAACTTGGGGAAAACCTACTCGCAGCGGGCCTGTGAATTTGCAAACTTTTTCTTTAAAAAACGTGCAGTTGCTGCGGTTGTTAGTCAACTCTCAGGCAGTTGATTTAGAGTCGCCGCCGAATTCTGGAAGTCCAATCGCCCTCGAATTTTTGTTGAAAGATGCTGCTGCGGTGCAGGTTCCTTTTACAGAAATTCCTCTAGCGACTAAATGGGGAAAACACTTGCAGCAAGAATTGCAGCGCTTTAGTTCAGTTGACAGTTGACAGTTGACAGTTGACAGTTGACAGTTGACCGCAAGAGGGCGACCTCTACCTGGAAGTCCGAGGATTCGAGTAATGAATAGTCTTCTTTTAATTTCTCCCTGCAAGGGTTGGGGCTTGAAACCAATTCTTTCTGGTAAAAACACTCTCCGGCAGGGCAGGATATAGGGAGCATCTCAATGAAAGCAACCCAGCTAGAAATAGGAGTTTTGAGGCAGGAGACAGGAGGAAAGA
Organism: Microcoleus sp. A003_D6; assembly: GCF_036702825.1. NCBI lineage: Bacteria > Bacillati > Cyanobacteriota > Cyanophyceae > Oscillatoriales > Microcoleaceae > Microcoleus > Microcoleus sp. A003_D6. The sequence goes on from NZ_JAUBWA010000063.1 coordinate 32,490, forward strand.
GTCAGAAGGAAAGAGTCAGAAAAAGTGTTGTTACAAATAGGAGATGCTCCCAACGTATAAGATGTTAACTCTGCTGCTTTAAGTTACAAAAGTCTGTAAAACTGGTAGTAGAAATAGAACTTATACCAATTTTTTATGAGGCTGCATAGAATCAGATCCCCCCTAGCCCCCCTTAATAAGGGGGGGACAAGATTCTTCTCAAAGTCAACCCCTACTCCCCTTCTTAAGGGGGATTTAGGGGGATCGAGATATGTGCAACTTCACATTAAATTGGTATTACGCAACAAATCGTTTGAACTGCCATTTATAGGGTAAAGTACCCACAGATCACCCGGAGGAGGTGAGTTCTTGCAGTAAGTAGTAGAAGTAGTGTCCCCGTGCCTAGCCCGGTAGCGATCCGTTCGCACCTTACAGTTAAAGTTCTTGGCCAGCGCGTCCTAAAACAGCTAAATTGCTAGCCCCCAAACCTGCCGAATGCAAACACAAGAATTTTTACAGCGCTATCAACAGGGAGAGCGCAACTTTAGTCACATTGACCTCAGTGGCGCTAGTTTAAGCGGTGTCAACCTGCGAGAAATAGACCTCACTGGTGCTAATTTGACCAATGCTAATTTGAGCTGGTCTTTTTTGAGCAATGCCAAGTTAATTGGGGCTTGTTTGCGGCGCGCGGATCTCCGCAGTGCGGTACTCGCAGGGGCGAATCTCGCAGGGGCGAATTTGAGCGGGGCAAATCTTGCTAAAGCGGATTTGCGTCTTGCTTGTTTGCAAGGCTGCGACCTCAATTGGGTGGCGTTACCTGAAGCGGATTTGGGAGGTGCTGACTTGAGCGGGGTTAAATCAGATCAAATTAATTTGGAAAGGGCTAAACTCGACGGGGCGAAGTTAATGGCGGCGGAATTAATGGAGGCAAAGCTCAACCGCGCCAGTCTTGTCGGTGCTAATTTAACGGGTGCTAATTTGCGGGAAGCGCACTTTGTTGAAGCGAATTTGCGATCGGCAATTTTAATTGGTGTAAATTTGATTGAAGCCGATCTCAACGGCGCTCAAATGCGATCGGCAAATCTGAGTGAAGCTGACTTGCACCGAGCCGTGCTGGCTGGGGCAGATTTAACTGAAGCGGTGTTCGATAACGCTGATTTGAGTCGAGCTAATCTTGCAGGTTCTTATCTGTTGAAAGCGAGTTTTAAGAAGGCGCGTTTGCTACGGGCCGACCTGCAAGAAGTCTATTTGCTGCGGGCGGATTTGAGCGAAGCTAATTTGCGCAGTGCCGATTTGCGGAAAGCTGATTTGAGCGGTGCTTATTTGATGGATACGATGTTGGCAGAGGCGGATTTAAGAGAGGCTTGTTTGATCGAGTCGCGTTTGATTCGGACGAATTTGGAGGGGGCGCAGCTTACGGGCTGCTGCATTCAAAATTGGCAAGTTCAGGATGTTGATTTGTCTAAGGTTGACTGCCAATATGTTTTTACTCAGTTTGATTATACTGCCAAAATTCCGGCAAATCGCTATCCGGTCGATCGGGATTTTGAGTCTGGGGAATTGGGTAAGCAGCATCAAGAGGATAGTTCAATTGTAGAGGTGTGTTTTGCTGAACCTCCTAATTGGGAGGCTTTGGTTTTTACGGTGCGTCGGGTGGAGTTGGAAAGCCGCGAACTCAAGTTGAACGTTCAATTTTTTGAGTCTGCTGGAGAACAACATTTACTGCGGCTGAGCGCGAACCGTTTGGTGAATGGCAAGATTTTGGGCGATCGCATTTTGGAGCTTTATCCAGATATGTTGGAAAAGGTTGTAGGGAAGCGGGCGGAAATTTTAGCCTTGCTCGACCTGGCTGTTGCTAATAATGCTTCGGAGGCTTCACCAGCAACGACGCCGGCGAAGCCGAGTCAAAAGGAGGTGTTGGAAAGAAGGCAGGCAATCTACCAGCAAATGGTGCGTCAAATTGCGTCGATTTTGATGTCTCAGACGCCGGATAAATTCACGGAAAGTGTGCAGCGGTTGCTGGATTATTTGAAGCAACAAGGTATTTCAACTGAGGAGATTCAAAGAAAGGTAATAGGTCAAACGATCGCCCAGCGGGCGAAGCAAGATCCGGGTTTTAGGGAACAGTTGCTGAGGTGGGAGAAAACGGCATCCGATCGCGATCGCTGTTCGGTAATGGGGGAAGCGGTGCGGTTTGCGATCGCCCTTTTGATCGATTATTAACAGTTAATTGTTAACGCTTGAAGCCGGAGATTGGCTAATACCCGCACTTGCTCTTCTGCGTCGGAAACTGCAAGCCTCGTGCAGCGGGCCAAGCAATACCAAGCTTTTCGGGAACAGTTGCTGAGGTGGGAAAAAACGGCATCCGATCGCGATCGCTGTTCGGTAATGAGGGAAGCGGTGCGGTTTGCGATCGCTCTTTTGTGGGAATGAAACGGTTTGTTAGCCTGCGCTTGCTTGACTATTCTTCACTTTCCTCGTTTTTGCCTTCTTCTATTTCTACTTCTTCTAGGGACTGTCCGTCTCTAATAGACCTCTTGCAAAAATAACTAGGACGGGCAAGATGCCCATCCCACAAAAAACATTTTTCCTTGTGGAACGGGCATCTTGCCCGTTCCAAAATTTGATGAAAAGGACTTTTGCAAGAGGTCTAATGAGCAAATTCCAAAGATCGTCATAGAAAAAATGATCGATAGTTTGAATGTGCTGTGAGAGCAACGGGTCTGTAATCATATTCGGTCGAATATCGCAGTAATACACACCATCCAATGGATTTAACTTGATAGTATTGTAGGGTGCCACGGCTCCTTTCTCGTTTCCCTTGTAAGCGTAAGTGTTCTACCCGTGGCACCCTACAGGCCCCGCCCGGTGGTTTAAATGCTCCACAGCTTAGCTCTGACAAAAATTTATATAATCCTGAATATCTTGAAAGCGTTTTTTGTCCGTTGCATGATTGACTAAATCTGTTAAGGTCATCGTATAGATTCCCGTCTTTCTGCATTTTTACGATCTAGAGATATCCATTCTTTTTTTGTCATACGACGAACATTTTCTATACGACTGAATGCCCAATCGTTGTATTCCATATTAAGATCGCATCCCATCCAATAACGATTTAGTTGTTCTGCAACAACGAGAGTTGTTCCTGAACCTGAAAATGGATCGATAACCACATCCCCTTCATTAGAAGACGCAAGAACAAATTTCCTTAATAACTCTTCGGGTTTTTGCGTGGGGTGAGGTGTTGTTTCACCCATACCGTTACAAGTAGTAGGAATCTCTATTACATCTTTAGGCTTTGCACCTTTTGGATTGGGTGTCCAGTTGTCGTGTTTCTTAGTTGCTCCTTTCCCGTAAGCACTTGTTTTCGCTTGCGGATGTGAAGGATATTTCAAAGTATGTGCGCCATAGGGAATTCGTACATCGTCAATATTTAGTTTGACGCAATCAGATTTACGAAAGTGAATAATGCTTTCATGCGACCGCCCCCAATCGCTACCTAAATTCGCTTTATTTTTATAGTGCCAAATTAACCAACGGCAACTCTTAAAATACTTTGATGCTGGATGCTTTAGGTCAGCTAAGATTTCAGAAAACCCACAAATATATAGAGATCCTGTTGATTTTAGAATCCGCGAAGCTTCGCGAATCCATTGAAGTGACCATTCAATGTACTGCTCTTGATTTTCAAAGCGATCCCAATCCGCTTTCTTAATGTTATAAGGTGGATCTGCAAAAATCAAATTAATACTTTCAGACTGAATAGATTTAAGCCAATCAATTGAATTGCCTTGATAAAGTTGCCCGCGAGGATGTGAATATTGCAGTTGAAAACCTTGTGTTAAAGGTTTTAAGTCTTGCTCCCTAATTTGTGGTGTATCACCTACAACGTCTAAGGAGACTTGCATCATGTTCAAAGCTTTATTAGAACTGACCACCCTCGTTTATTCCTCGCTACCTGTGCAAACGATTAGGGATAGATTATAGTACACACGGATTGCACCTCACTAATTTTTTTGAGAGCTACGACTCAGAGATTAATGGTATTGTTTTTATTAGACCTCTTGCAAAAATCCTTTTAATCAAATTCTGGAACGGGCTCTGGGGCCCATTCCACAAGAAAAAAAAATTTTGTGGGATGGGCCCCAGAGCCCGTCCTAGTTATTTTTGCAAGAGGTCTATTTACCAGTCTTGGTTGCGGAGCTGGAGGCCGGCTAACACCCGCACTTGCTCGTCGGTGTCGGAAACTGCAAGCGATCGCAGCAAAGGCAAAACTCCCGGATTTTCGGGATAATGTTCGATAATCGCTTCGAGTGCTGTAAATCGCGGATTGTAAGGAAAAGAACTGTTTTGACTGTCAACATCGCTCAAAGTTCGATCGCGCAAAAACTCAAACATTCCCGGCTCGTCTTTCCATCCCCGCATTAACTCTACCAGGGCGATCGCCCGCACCTGCGAATCTTCATCCTTTTGAGCTCTAATTTTTAGCCACTCGAAAGTTTGAGACTGATTTGTACCCCCCCGCGCTAATTTTTGCAAAGCCATTTGTCTCACAGCCGGACTCTCATCGCCCTCTGCTTTAGCCTCCAGCAGCGTCCAAGTTTCAGGATTGTCCGGCCAGTTGCAAGCGAGTTCAAGCACCGCCGCCGGGCGGACAAGCGCATCGCTAGAATCAAGCTGAATTTTCAGCCAAGGCAAGGTTTCCGGGTCGTCGGGCCACCCCCGCACGATCGCCCTTACCAGCACGCTCAGCAGGTGAGAATCTGACTCCGACTCGACCAGGCTTTTGAGGAAAGGCAGCGTCTCCGAACGGTGAGACCAGCGTTTTGCTATCTGCTGCACGGCAGTTTCTCGGACGTTCAGGTGTCTGTCTGACTCGGCGAGATTTTGCAACCAGCCAAAGACTTCGAGACTGGCTGACGGCAGTGCGGCGACAGCTTCCACTACTACTTGCCGCACAGTCCAGTAATCCTCGGAATCAGCTATTTTTTGCAGCAGGGGCAGGGTTTCTGGATGGTCGGGCCAACCTGCGGCTATTTGTTGCAGGGCTATTTCGCGCAGTTCGCTGTCGCGATCGCCCAATGCTATATTTTTCAAAAAAGTAAGAGTTTCGGGGTTCCCGGGCCAGCCAGAGGCAATTGCTTGCACCGCTGCCCGCCGGACGGTCGAACTCGTATCGGACTCGGCTTTAGTTGTCAGCAGCGGGTAAATGTCTGGTTCGCCGGGCCAGCGCGAGACCAATTCTTCGATCGCCGCTGTCCGCACTTCTTGGCTGCTGTCGGATGCAGCTAGGGTTTTCAGCAGCAGGCAAACATCGGGTACGGCGGGCCAGCCCGCGGCCAACTCCCGCACCGCTACTGTTCGCAGGGTAGAAGTTCCTGTCTGGGCAAGGTTTTTGAGCAGGGACGCCGTGCCTAAAACGCTGTGCCAACCTCTGGCTATTTCTTGCCACGCACAGACTCGCACTCCCAAATTTTCGTCGGATTCGGCGGCGGTTCTCAGCAGCAGCAAGGTATTTGCGCGATCGGGCCAATTAGAGGCCAACTGTTCGAGTGCTGCGGTGCGGACAGCGGGACTTCGATCGAACTGAGCGAGGGTAGCCACCAGCGGCAAGGTATCCTCTATGTCTGGCCAACCCGCGGCCATTTCTCGGACTGCGGTGGATCGCACAGCCCAACTTTTATCTAATTTGGCTAGTTTTTTGACCATCAGGTAAATTTCTCGATCGTCTGGCCAGCCACGGGCTATTGCTTTGACTGCGGTGGCCCGGACTTCGCCGCTGTCGCTGGAGTGAGCCAGTATTTTCAGCCAGGGCAGGGTTTGCGGGTCGTTTTTCCAAGTTTGGGCGATCGCCGCGATCGATCGATAGCGAATTTGATAAGTTTCCTGCAATTCTTGAGCGCTTTGATAAAGAATCAGGAAACCCGTGCCGTAGTGCGATAACTTTTTGAAAGCGTTTAACAGTTTTATTTCTGTTGTTTTATTAACGTCATCTTTATCTTTAACTTTTAACAGGCATTGTGCTGCTAAAAACAAATTAATAAATTTTTCTTCTTGACCGTTTTGAGCTGTGAGATATTCTATAATTTCGCTCGCTGTTTCTTTGTCGAGCTTGGCTGCAATTTCTCTGAGGACTTCATGAAAAGATTCGTCCCGCCAGTGCTGGCCGAAAATTTGTGTCTTGAGTTCGCCCCAAGTCAGTTGACCTATTTTGAGTTGCGCGTGGATTAACTCTGCTACAGTCTGGGGATTATTTTCGGAAACAAGTTTTTTTAACAACATACCCATATCCTGCCCTTCGAGTTTGTTTGCATTAAAAATCCGAAACCACATCCAGTATTAGCTTAGAGTTTTTTGAGCCTTCCTGGAGCAGGTCGCCGATCGACTCCATTTTATACCAAAACTACTTGGTCGCGCCCCAATGCAAAATTCGCCACCACCCACAGGAATGTTAGGTTTTGGCGGATGGCGATCGAACAATTAAGCCGCTAAATCTAGCTAACAGCTACTTGGACGCGATCGGCTGCAACCCGAACCGTAAAAGTCGGAATTTTTACCGTTTCATCGTCCAAACACTGGCCCGCAGCCAAGCTAAAATTTTGCTTGTAAATGGGAGAAGCAACTTTGAGAGTGCCGTTGCGATCGCCCACAATCCCCCGCGACAACACAAAAGCCTTCCAAACAGATCGCAATTGCTCAAAGCATAAACTTCATCCCCGTTTCCAACTCTGAAAATCGCCACTTGTTCGCCGACGAACTCTACACTTTTCTAATTTTTAATTATTATTTAAGCTCCCATGCCCGAATACTGCTTCAAACCCTGCCGCCAAAGCCAGCGATTCCACACAAAAAACACCGCACCCCAACCCAGCATTACCAACAAACCCCGGCCTACATCTACGGGCAATCCTATCAAGATTGAAGCGGGAAAATGAATCAAATAAGGAAACGGCGTCCACAAAACTACTTCGCGCACTGGTGCGGGAAACACTTCTAAGGGGGCGATTATTCCCGATAAAAACAGATAAAATAACAACCAAAACTGTTCGATCGCACTTGCCCTTTCCAGCCAAAAAGCAAACAGCGCAAAGGTATACTGTATCAAGAACCGCAAGCAAAAAGCCAAGACGACAACCAACAAAAATAGCAAAAACCTGCCCAAACTCGGCAGCCAAAAAGACTGCGGGTAAAGTGCAAAAAACAGCAGCACCAATCCGAATACAAAGGGCAGCCTCGCAAACCTTTCGGAAACGTGAGATGCAAAGTGATGCCATACCGGATCGAGAGGCTGCAACAATCTATTAGATAGCCTGCCTTGCACTACTTCCTTTTCAAACTCCCAAATCACCCAAACTACATTGGTTTGCCTCACAATGAAAGCCGCTAAAAAATAACGGGCAAAGTCGATCGCGTTCAGCCCGAATTGACCAGTTTGAGCCGCCTGCATCCAGACGCCCATCAAGATAAACGGCAAAGCTCCCGACAGCACCCATAAAAGCAATTCTGCTCGATATTCGAGCATATAAGCGTAGTAGGTAATTAGTAAAGTTTTAGCAATTCTGATGATTTTTTTCATATCAATTTTAGATTTAATTTTTCCGTGTTAGCAACGGGCAAGATGCCCGTTCCACAAAACATTGAAACTCTCGTGGAACAGGCATCTTGCCTGTTCAATTTTTCCGTGTTAGCAACGGGCAAGATGCCCGTTCCACAAAAACCTTGAATCTCTAGTGGAACAGGCATCTTGCCTGTTCTACTTTATAATTATAGTGGAACAGCCATCTTGCCTGTTCTAGAGAATGAGCTTATCCAAAACCTTACACTTTTCCCGTGCGAAAAACTCGACCGATTACCTCCTCAATGGGCGGATCGGTAACAGTCAAATCAATCACTTCCAACTCCGCCAAAATTTTCGACACGCTCACCGTCAGCTCTTCCCTTTTGACCAAAAAACGTACTGAATTTCCATCAATTGATTCTACCTCGCCGTAACCAAAAGCGCTATCTTTTGACAGCGGATGAGCTAATTCTACCTGAACTTCCCGATAAGGTGCAAACCTGTCGAGCAATCCGTCCAAACTGCCATCATAAACTAATTGACCTTCATGGATCAACAAAACTCGCTTGCACAATGCAGTAATATCAGCCATGTAGTGACTTGTCAGCAGCACCGTTGCTTGATAGCGCTCGTTATATTCCCGCAGAAATTGCCTGACGCTAAACTGTGCGTTTATATCCAAACCTAAAGTCGGTTCATCTAAAAATAATACCTCCGGCTGGTGCAGCAGCGCCGCCATCAATTCAGCTTTCATGCGTTCGCCTAAAGAAAGCTTTCGTACCGCCTGATTTAACTTGCCTTCTAGTGACAGCATCTCTGTCAATTCTCCGACTCGCCGCCGATAATCTGCATCGGGAATGCCGTAGACAGCGGCATTGATTCGCAGAGAGTCGAGCACGGGCAAATCCCAAATCAACTGCTGTTTCTGCCCCATCACTAACGTGATTCTTTGCAGAAAATCTGCTTCGCGGCGGAAAGGAGTGCGATCGCACACTCTCACAGTACCAGCAGACGGATAAATCAAACCAGTCAGCATTTTCAGCGTCGTAGTTTTGCCCGCACCGTTAGCGCCGAGAAACCCCACCACTTCGCCAGGTTCAATACTAAAAGAAACGCCCTCAACTGCTTTGATATTGCGGTAAGTGCGGTTAAAAAAGTGTCGCACTGTTCCTTTAAGTCCCGGTTCTTTAATCGCTACCGGATAAACTTTGCTCAAGTCTTCAACTAAGATAATTGGCATTGGCTCAAATTTTAACTTTTATTTTAATCTAGGATACATCCATCAGGTTTGTGCCAAGATGGAGCTGTCTAGTAGGGTACGCCAGCGATTGCTCGATCGCGCTGCACAACAAGTAACTGTGTTCTGGCGCACCCTACTAAGCTCTAGAATATTGCAAAATATCCACGATCGCATCGCACAAAACTTACAACTATGGTACTCACCCCAGATAATTCAGGCATCTCTCGTTTGGTAGGAGATAATTCTCCTGAAAATATTACACTTGTACCGGGACAACTTACCAGTTTTCCTGGGGGAGTTTGGATGCTGGGCGGCAATGATACTGTCAGGGGCGCGTCAGATGCAGAAAAGATTTTCGGCAACGATGGTAAAGACAGTCTGTTAGGCGGTGTTGGCAGTGATTCTATTTACGGCGGCAAAGATGATGACGATGTTTTGGGAGAAAATGACGACGATTTCTTGACAGGAGATAGAAATAGCGATTTCCTTGATGGGGGTGCGGGAAATGATTTCCTGCACGGAGGACAAGGTGTTGATTTGTTAGTTGGCGGTGACGGCAACGATACTTTAATTGGCGACAGAGATGTGGATATTTACAAAGGTGGTGGGGGGAGCGATGTCTTTGTTTTTCGAGTCGATCAAGCGGGAATCAGAGTAGCTGGCATTGAAGTTCCTGACGCGGTAATTGTGGATTTTGATAAGTCTAGCGATTTGATTGGAATTAGTGTGGCATTTACGAGCAGCAATATTTCTTTTGAACAGGTAAATTATAGCTTAAACGATCCGAGACTGCTGCTACTAGATCCTGGAACTATAGCGGGGGGAACGAGTTTGTTAGCCAAGGGCGGGATCTCGCGGCAAAGTCTCGATCCCGATGGCAACGGCCGCGTTGAAGCTACTAATATTAGATTCGGTTTTACTAATGCTTTGTTGGGTACTGTATTGAATGTAACGCCAGCAGATTTAAACGGTCGTTTGATTAATGCTAGTTCTTTGCTTTAAGTAGACCTCTTGCAAAAATCCTTTTCATCAATTAATGGGACGGGCTCTCCGGCCCATCCCACAAGAAAAAATAACTCTTGTGGGATGGGCCGGAGAGCCCGTCCTAATTATTTTTGCAAGAGGTCTAGTAGACATCTCCAAAAACAATTAAAGCCTTTGTGTAATTAGGTTGTATGACGTAAATGCAATCATCCTAAATTAGCGACTCTGTACGCTCTAATAAGGCTTTGAGATATTTATTGTTGATAATTAAGCCAAAATATCTAGTTATCTGCGTTGATTTTAACCTGATGATGTAGCAGATATTTCTCATGGTAATATTAGCGCTCTAATTCGCAACCTTA
>NZ_JAUBWA010000064.1:0-40820 GCF_036702825.1 Microcoleus sp. A003_D6
TATTTTTATTTGGCGATTTTACTGGCTTTTTCATTTTAACCCTTTTTTGGCATACTCGCCAAAGTGAGATGCACCCGTTTTCACTGGCCCTGTGGGGGGAGTAAAATTAGAAACTTGACCTGCTGCTTGGACGTTTGGCAGAGGTTTTCCTGCAATTAAAGCTTCTAAGTTAGCTTCCATAATACTGCGCGGCATTTCGCCCATCGTTTCAGCAACGGCGCTGCCTTTATCGTTCAAATAGACAAAGTGCGGAATGCCGTCTACCCGATATTTGGTGATTTCTGGCAGCCATTTGTCATTGTCTACATTCAGCATTACAAAATTTAGAGGTTCGGCATATTTCTGTTTGATTTCGCTCAGGTCGTTAGCCATTGCCTGACAGCTACCGCACCAATTAGCATAAAATTCCATGAGTGTCGGTTTGCCGTTTACCAAAGCTGTTTCTAATGGCGTCGAAGCTTTTGCCATTTCGGTGAGACTGCTTGACGGCGTTTGAGTTCGCACTCCGAAGAAGATGGATACCGAAAGGGCGATCGCTGCTAACACGATCAATAAGTTTCTGAGGCGCGCGGCGACTTTTGTTTCGGGATTTTTGGCTTCGGGGACGACTGTTGACTTGGGGGAATTCTGGGTCATAAAATAAATTGCGCTTTGATTTCTATGTTTTTATTTTAAATAATAGATTCAGATTATAGCACATTTTGAGATAATCAGACCCATCTCATAAAAATTTGTGCTAAAGGCAGTAATTAGACCAAGTGCGCTAAAACATAAGATAACAAAGATTGTTTGTAAATTACCGAGGACTTGCAGGGTGAAAAAACGGGTGACGCTGACGTTTCCGCAACGATCGATCCAAATGCCTGTCACCTATCGACTGGCAAAGGATTTTAATGTTGCTGCCAACATTATCCGCGCTCAGGTGGCTCCGAACCAAGTGGGCAAACTGGTGCTAGAGTTATCAGGGGACATCGACCAACTAGAAGCGGCGATCGACTGGATGCGATCGCAAAACATCGGCGTTTCCCTAGCCAGCCGGGAAATACTCATAGACGAAGATATTTGCGTTCACTGCGGCTTGTGTACGGGGGTTTGCCCGACAGAAGCCTTGACCCTTGACCCAGAAAGCTTTAAACTAACGTTTGCTCGATCGCGCTGTATCGTGTGCGAGCAGTGCATCCCTACTTGTCCCGTGCAAGCTATTTCTACTAACCTCTAGGCCGCGTACAAACTCATCGGGGTCATCTAAAGGCATCCGTCAGTCGATTTGAGATTTGAGATTTGAGATTTGAGATTGAGTCCACAGATCGGTTAAGATGAAAAAAAACCCTTGGCTTTCACTAACTCTACTTTTCGTTACTTATTTCATTTTTGGCTGGAAGTTATCCGAGTTTGATGTTCCCCCCCACATTGTTTGGTTTTTAGCCCTAGCTTCTATTTTACTATTATCTGTCGGCTTGTCATTCCCGCTGAAAGACATAAAAGCCTTAATTATGCGGTGGTTTTCAAGTGATGCGGGTGCTTTTATTTCTATTATTTTAGGAGCTTTTGTGGCTGTGGTAGTAGTTGCGTGGATGCACCTTTTTGCTACTTGTTTAGTCTTGATTTCAGCCGGAGCTTTGGCAAGACTCGATATTCAAATATGTGGTTGGAAAAATTGGCGGGCTTTTGTGGTATTAATTACCATTTCTTTAACTGGTGTGGGGTTGGGCGGAGCGAGCGAGTTTTTATTAAAAACAGGCAGGCTCGTATTATATTAATTGGGAACAGGAAATTCACCCAACCAAATTATATAACTCGCAACGGATGTTTAGCCGAAAACTATCCGAATCTTCTGTTCTCCTTTCGTGGAAGATTGTGCCATACACAGAAAAATCAGGAATAAGCCTGATTTTTCCGGGTCAAATATATCTGTTGCTCAAAATATTATTCCCAAGTGCCCGCAAGTCCGGCAGCCAAAAACTAGATCGCAATAAAAAAGCAGCTTTAGGGAGCTGCTCGTCAGAATGCATGAGGTATTGTTCTTAGAATAGGACAGCTTAAATTCGATCGGTCTTGGGTTACATTTTTTGATACGGGAGAGTTGATGAGTGAATGGACGATCGTAAAATCGTCACATAGGAAGAGAGCATTGATGCTAAATTTTCCGACAATTAAGTTAGCGTTTAACTGTCCTTGCGCCCTACAGCCCTTCAGCGGTGGGGCCATTTTATTTTTAGAGAGAACTCAATAGGCGACTTTAATGCTTCAGACGAGTCTGCCATTAGTTTCTGCACAAAACCTCCGCACCGCCACATCCTCATACTTATCAAACTTACGCATCGCATCCTCTCAAACCCGGCTGATTCCCAAACATTTGACGGTTAAACAAACACACTCAGGCAGAAAACAGTATTTTTACGGGTCATACCATTTTTGATTTTTGATTTTTGATTTTTGATTTGGGAATGACTGATGAAGCTGGTGATTTGGATCGCGGGCCTACGGTCGCATTATTTTTGGGAACTGGTATCAAAAGTCCTCAGAAACCTCTTATTTTTCCAGAAACCGGGTTTCTGAGTGTATTAATTGATATCCTGTGCAGTTTCTGATTTGATAACTTTTTGGATTTCCTCGATCGCCCGACGCGCCACTTCTTCAGGCCTTTCGCCTCCACGAATGCAAACTCGGACATCTGCTTGAGCGTAGAAACGCTCTCGCTCGTTCAAAAGGCTTTGCAGCTTAGATTTGAGCTCGCCCTCCCGCAGTAGGGGTCGAGCGGTGTCCGAACCCAGTCGATTGTACAGTCGATCTACAGGCACATCCAGCCAAACCACTATACCGTAGTGCAAATAACCCCAATTCACCGATCGGGCAACAATACCGCCGCCCGTAGCCACCACCGAATTTTTATAAGCACACAATTCGCCGAGGATTTTAGTTTCTAGTTCCCGAAATGCCTCTTCCCCTTCTCGATCGAAAATCTCAGCAATTGACTGATTAGCAACTCGAACAATCAGTTCATCAGTATCAAAAAAACGGTATTTTAATTCCCTTGCCAAAATCCGCCCCACCGTTGTTTTTCCCGCACCCATCATCCCGACGAGATAGATATTCACTCCCCTCAACCAATCCACTGCCAAATCCTCCCATATTTTTCTATTTTTTCAGGTTAATCGGTCCACTGGGGCGATCGTCCTCATCAAATACATCATCTTCATCCAATCCCCAATCATCCTCTGCCTCTACACTAGGATTGTTCGGTGCTCCATCGGCGGGTTTAGGTATCGGATCTTGCGGGGGAACGATCACCCGATAGTCTGCATCGTAGACAGACTCAGTTTGCCCCACCCCAGACTGGTTTGGATCTCGATAGCCGTAAGAGTATACCGAGCCAGCCCAAGACTGGCTTTTCGGTTCCTGTTTAGCTTCGTAATCCCTCGGATTTGCCCCTGCAACGTCATTTACCGGAGGTTCGGCGGGCAAATCGCGATCGTCCCCCCAATCGTCATCGCTGCCAACAGAGCCGGATTTTGAGCCATCAGAAACCCAATCGTCCTCATCATCTGCGGCTGCATAAGTCCCCGCTTGAGCGTAATCCTGCGCCCCAGCAGGATTCGGAGTTTCTTGCAGGAAAGTCCGGGAACTGTAACCCGCCGATGTCCCGTACTCAGTTCGATAGGAAGCAGCAGCCTGAGTTTGGCTATTTTGCCTATTCAGATCCGGGTCAATTTCCTGTTTTCTAGGAGAGGGAGGCGGCGTGTAAGGCGTTCTGCTGTCCTCTGCGAAAGTATCGGGACGGCTGCGACTGGATCGGCCGGTGCGGTCTCGCGTTGGAGATAGATAATTTGAAAAAGCGACCAAACCAGAAATCAATAAAGATGTGAGAGCTCCCACCGCCATGCTCAGCAAAATCCAGATAGATAAGGGCAAAGCGGGCGATCGAACTCCCAAAAATACCAGCGATAATGCCGGCTCCACATTTTGCAGGGCAAAAATAGTCAGCCCTACCACAATTACTAGCAAAAATACAGGTCGCATATTAAAAATATTGGTAATTGGTAATTGGTAATTTGTAAATGACTAATAACTAATGACTAATGACTAATGACTAATGACTACTCTTCTTCCTTCCAGCGTTTGAGAGGAACGCAATCAATCTCCAACTGGTCTAAAGCGCGAGCCACCACAAAGTCTACTAAATCTTCAATAGTTTGGGGATTGTGATACCAAGCGGGAATCGCTGGTACAATTCTAGCTCCCGCTTCTGCCAACGCAGTCAAATTCCGCAGGTGAATCAAGCTAAAAGGGGTTTCCCTGGGTACCAGTACCAATTTTCGCCCTTCCTTGAGCTGAACATCGGCCGCTCTTTCGAGCAAATCCGAGCTCAAGCCAGCCGCCAACTTGCCTAGTGTACTCATGCTACAGGGAATAATCATCATCCCTTGGGTGCGAAACGAGCCGCTAGCAATATTAGCACCGACATCTTGCCAGGGATGGCACCGGAGTTTGCCCATTGTGGCTACTCCTGCTTGTTCCCGCCAGAATTCTTCTTGCAGAGTCGGTTCTGCCGGCATTCGGATGTTCTGTTCGCTTTGCCAAACCATGTAGGTAGACTTGGAAGCCACCAGTTCGATCGCGCGATCGGCCTCCAAGAGATATTTCAGAGTTCGCACCGCATAAATCAGTCCCGATGCACCAGTAACTCCTACAATTAGCGGTTGGGCGGGGACTGAAACAGAATTAGTCATGGGCAATTATCCAGGAATAAGCTCACTAATTATATCGCGATCGAATTTCCCCAACATTGCCGACTTAATATTAAAGTTACCAAATGTCGCCTTACTCCTGAATTTTTTTGGGCTTGATATTATCTAAAATCAGCCACAAGCCATAGCCAGCCAGCAGACAGATTATTGGCATAATGGGAAGGCGAAACCTATAGCCACCTGCAACGCCCCCGGATACGGCAAGGAAGTATGCGGCTATGCTGACAAGCGTTATCATTGCCCTATTTTTCAGGAAATTACTGGATAGTAAAGCTGCGGTAACACCTAGCAGATAGACTCCTAATATTAATAACAAGCTTAAGTCAGCAAAAAAAAGTATAGGCGAAAGGTGAAAATTACTAAATATTGCTCTCCAGCTTGTTTGACCAGTTAAAACTTTAGGAATTTGAGAGGAAGGACTTAGAGCAGGATTACGTTGCCTAGTGAATCGTTTTAGGTACAGCTTTGCGGGTGTCTCAATCAAGGTTCTAAGAGTTCCTTCTAAATGAAGGATTGAGGCATCCCAAGTATTGCTCATAATCATTTTCTTTCCTTCTTTCCCCATGTAACGGTAAATTTTGCTCTGACTCCATTCTTGTTGTTCGGGATGAAGTTTTAAATACTTTGCGGGATTATTACATCCAAGCTGTTCAGACATCTCTTCAAATGCTATATTTTTTTGTTGGGCAATTACAGATGCCCCATTATAGCAATATAGATTGTAATCAGAAACGGCCGCAAATCCCGAATATCCCGTTTTTACATAGTTCCTAACTTGCCAAATTCCAACGCTACCCATCGCGACTATAAAGAAAACGGAAGCATGAATAATCAAAATTTTATTTCTTTGAATCTTGGTCAAGCTATCTATTAATAAGATAGCAGAGATAAGGAAAGGTAAATAATACCCTATAGGTCGGACATATATAGATGCCGCTAAAGTAATTGCTGCACAGAGTAAATGTTGCCACGACTTTTCAGTAAAGTATTTTATCAGTAGATACATGAATAAAGTGATGAAGGCGGTAAAAAGGGTTTCAGGCATCAGCAGCATCAACCATAGGATAGACACTGGTTCAACTGCGTACAGCAAGGCACAAAAAGTTGCAATTTTGCTTTCACCCCAAATAGCCAATGCAATTTTATATATGATAAATATCGTGAAGCAGCTCAGCATTATTTGAATGAAGATTGCCACAAGTTCTTGCTGACCTAATAAAATTCCTGGTATCAATAATAGGGAATAGCCAGGAGTGCGGAAGATTTCAGGCTGTACGCCAGTTACAAATTGACCTGCCTCTATTAACTTTCTGGCTGTTATCAGGTATGATTCGGTATCTAGAGTGTAGGCTCCTGATGTGTAGTTAATAGCAAGAACCACAATTGTCAGTAAGCACCTCAGCAAAAAAGCTATTGTCAGCACTCCCCAGATTGTAAAATTAAAGCCATATATTTTTTTATTTTTCACCTATTTAATCCTCATTGAAAGCAATAAATACTCTGTTAATACTGCATATTTGATCGGGACTTACGCAGGGGTAGTCAGAAACCGGGTTTTTTACCTAATCTGCGATGCTACAACGAAGTATTGTCGTAAAAAACCCGGTTTCTCAGTCCCAATGCGTCCAGGACTATTTGATATTGAAATTACAGATCAAATTTCTTCTTTGATATCCGTTTCTGCAAAAAATGTAGGATTTTTTGTCGTATCCCAACAGCAACTCGCCTAGCGGGAGTAGTGGCAGCATCAACACTAGCTTCCTCCACATACTCACTGTCAGAATTCACATCCCAAAGGTTATGTTTCCCTGGGTTCCCGATATTCTCAGCCGCTAAAATTCCCATCAACAAACTGTGGTCTTGGTTGTTATACTTAAAAGCACCATAACGACCGACAACTTGCAAATTTTCAAATTGCTTGATATAAGTTTGAATTTCTGATAAAATGTACTTGTAATTGCCCGCATATATCGGATAAGTACGCGGCAAGCGAACTACAAAACCTCCCGCAATTTTCTCATTGCGAAGCAACTGAATTTTTCTCAATTCTTGTTCTGCCAAACTCAAAAGTTCAGCTTCCGGCTGCTGCCACATCGGTTCGTCAAAGTTGCACCAATATTCGCAGCATAAAGGCGTTTGATGCTGGTTCGGCAGCATCTCTGGCGACCAATTAGCAAAATTAGTCACTCTCCCGACGCTGACACTGGGTTCATTGATATAAAGCCAGTTGTCAGGGAATAACTGGCTGCCTTCAACTATTAGATAAACGAGAATTGTGTTGCGAAATTTGAGCGATCGCGCCAATGATAAGATTTGCTTACGGGGGGGGGAGCAATCATTTGATTTACTAATGTATTGAGTGGCACTGAGGAAATGACTGCACTACAGCAAACCGTTGACTCTACTCCGGTTTGGCGATTTCTCAGAGTGAGTTGAGTGACGCGGCTATTGTCGCTATGCACCTGCACTACTTCTGTATTCAGGAGAATTTCCTGATTTTTGCTCAGTAGATAGTCGCTGATTTTGTCGTATAATTGCCCTGAGCCTAAACGGGGAAATTGAAATTGATCGATCAGGCTTTTAACTTTGCCATCACTACCAAAAAAAGCGGTGCGGAGTGCTTTGAGCAGCGAAAGTCCTTTAATCCGCTGGGCTGCCCATTCAGCACTAATTTCAGTGCAGGGAATCCCCCAAAGTTTTTCTGTATAAGCTTCAAAAAATATCTTAAATAAACGCTTGCCAAATTTAGCTCTCACCCATTCTGAAAAATTTTCCGGGTGGCGGTTGGGTAACAGTTTTGCTGCTAAATAAGAAAAAAAGATGCGTATATTTTCAACTATACCGAGGGCAAATAAGACTTCTAAGGCTTTGAGAGGATAGCTAAAGTATTTGCCGTTATAGTAAATGCGGGTAAGGCGGCTGACAGTGACTTGTTCGGTGCCCAAAACTTCGTTCCAGAGTTTGAGGACGGGGGGAATTTTTGTGTAAAAGCGGTGGGGGCCGAGGTCTAGAATAAACCCTTGGTACTCAATGCTTTTAGCGAGTCCGCCAACTTGCGAGTCTCGCTCAACGACGACAACTGTTTGACCTTGCTGTGTTAGCGTATAAGCGGCAGCTAGACCCGCTGGCCCAGCTCCAAGTATGTATATCGGCGGCACGTTTTGCTGTGGATAAAGTTTTTATAACTAACGTTAGAGCGTACCACACTTTGTCAATAAAACAACCCACTTATCCAAACTTTAATATTCGATCGAACTTACTTGATGTCTGTAGGGACACGACACTGCCAATTGGTGTCAACAACCAGGTCAAACCCGCAGGGAAAGCAGGGGTTTAAACCTCTTAACTGGTAACTGGTTCCCAGGCTCATAGCCTGAGAACCCAGATTCTTATGCTCGGCCTCGCTTGGGAAAAGGTCGGCATAGCCTCCGGATATGCGTTACCAGGCTTCAGCCTGGTAACGAGTAATATCTTTCGGGACGGGTTTCGATGTCTTTCAGGACACGGCAGTGCCGTTTCCCTACTCCATTTCTGTAGGGACACGGCACTGCCGTGTCCTGATTCGTCGTGAATCGATCGGAGTTTAGAGAATTGGGAAAAAAGAACAAGAAAGTTAGAAGTAATTGGGAATAAAAGCATCAGAAAGTCATAACTAATTACTTTTTTGCTAGGACTAGCAAAAAAGTAATTGTATTACCTTCTTCCTGAAATCCGTTACATCCGTTACATCCGTTACATCCGTTACAGAATCCGTTGCCGAACTTCTTCCTTCTTTTATTCATCATCATCAAAAGCTTGACTGCCGCCGCCAACTGCAACTAAATCAATTTGCTGGCGGTAGTAGTCAACACTCTTGACTTGAACTTCTACCCGATCGCCCAAACGGTACTGATTGCGGTTTTTACGACCCACCAGAGTTTGCTGGCGCGATCGGTACTCGTACCAGTCATCCTTAAGCGAAGAAACGTGCACCAATCCTTCAACTCGCAGAATGTCGCTCTCAGGCGGCCGCACCTCAATTTCCACAAAGAAACCGTAAGATTGTACACCTGTAATCAAACCCTGAAAAGTTTGGCCGGTGCGCTCTTTCATCAATCCAGTTTTTTTCAATCCCTGCAAATCGCTTTCTGCATCTTCAGCAACCCTTTCGCGTTCCGTCAGGTGTACTACTACTGATGCAAACTCTGTCTCAAATTCGTGGTGCAAATCTGGCGGGAGAACGTTCCAAGTAATTTGACCGTGACAGGAGGAATGGTGCAAGTCAACTTTTTCTTTAGCCCGAGTTGTGCGACTGCTGCGGCCTTGCTCGAACACTGCTTGCAACAATCGCAGCACCAGCAAATCGGCGTAGCGGGAAAGCGGCGAAGTGCAGCGCGTGTAACCCTCTGACAGCGCCAAACCGAAGTGCGGCTTGGGAGTGGTGCTGTAAACAGCGGGCTTCATGGTGTCTTCAAGCAGGTAGGTAAGAACTCTTTCGGACTTGAGACCGGCAAACTGCTGGGTAAATCGCTGAAAGTCAAAGGGCAGAACTTCTTCTTCGGTTTCGAGATAAAGTTCGCCTCCGAGGTTGTTGGAGAGTTTGATGAACTCTTGAATGTCTGCCGGGTCTGGCATCGGCTGGACGCGGTAGATTGCTGGGACTCCCAAGGCTTGCAGGTGGGTGGCTACAGCTTGGTTGGCGAGTACCACCAACTCGGAGACAGCCGACTGGGCGGCGGGAGCCGTTGCAAAAGCTCCTAATTCGCCTTCGTCGTCGAAGTGAGAGTTAGCGTCGGGTAAATTTAGTTCAAAAGCTCCTCGCTTGAGCCTCGCCTGTCTGGCAGCCTGTGAGGCGGCTAAGATTTGATCGAGGAAAGGACGGAGGGCGGAGGACAAAGGGTGAACTTCGGCATCGGAGCCTGGTTCGAGAATTGCTTGAGCTTGCTGGTAGCTGAGCTGGTAGTCAATGTGAATGACGCTGGTTTGAATTTCGTATTCCAGCAGTTCTCCTGATTCGTCTAGGGTTAGCAGTATGCTAAATGCCAGCCGTTCGGTGTCTAGCAGCAGGGAGCAGCGCTCGTTCAGGAGTTCTGGCAGTACGGCGATGATTTTTTCTCCCAGATGGGCGGCGGTGCCTCGCTTGCGGGCTTCGCGGTCTAGGGGGGTTTCTGGCTGCACGTACTCGGCGGCGTCGGTGATGTGGATTCCTACTTGCCAGCCGCCGGACTTCAGGGTTTCGATCGACAAAGCGCGTTCCAATGGCGGATCGGAGAGGAATGAGGCAGGGTCGAACTCGTTTTCTGCTGCCTCGGCGGAGAGATTTTCCTCTTGGGCTTGAGGGGCCTCGTTTTCGCTGTTGGTGGTTCCGGGTTCGTTTTTGCTGAAGGTAACTGTTAGGATGTTACGCAAATCTAGGCGTTTTTTGAGGTCGGTTTTTTTGACTTTGCTGGGCAAGTTTTCGGCTGCTTTGATGACGGCGGCCGGAAAGGATCGCGGCAAGTCGTGTTTGCAGCATACGATGTCGAGGTCGTCAGCGGCTTCGGCGTCGGAGCCGAGTACCTGTACTACTTTGCCGACTGGGCGGTGGGTGCCGAGGGGGTAGCGTTTGACTTCGACGTGTACTAGGTGGTCGATCGCCTCTTGGAGGTTGGTGCCGTTTGCGAGCAAGTCTAGTTCAAACAACAGGCGATCGTCCAGGGGAATTGCTCTGTAGCTGACGCGGCCGGTGGGGGTGGCGGTTTGCTTGACTCGCGCGAGTACCGAAGGGTTGGCGCGTTCGAGGATGAGCATGACTTCGCCTTCGGGCGATCGGCGGCGGCTGCCTTCTTTGATGATTTTGACTAGGACTCGATCGCCGTTCCAAGCTGTCGAGAGGTGACTTTCCCGCACGTAAACGTCTTCTGAGCCTTCGGCGTCTTGAATTGCAAAGCAAAATCCTTTGCTCGAACAGCGCAGTTTTGCTTCTACTACGTCGTCTTCAGCTACTCGGCGGTAGCGGCCTTTGTCTTTGACTAATATGCCAATTTTCTCTAGAGCTTCTAATGCAATTTGAAGTTTGAGTTGACTGGTGGCGTCGTTGCAATCGAGTTTTTTCTCCAATGCTTTGGGAGCCACTAATTTGTCTTCTGTAAAATTTGCCAGCAGTGCAGCGATAGAAAATTCCATGTAGCGATCGATCCTCTTGTTTCCAGCAATTAGTCTAATTTTGGCGAAATCAGCCGCAGCCTCTCGAACCCTCGCAGTGCCTGTTTCCCAACAAATGCGCGGGTTAGTAGGTGGAGACGCGATCGCAGTCGGTGCTACCCGTGCGCGGGGATTTTTTCAAAATTTTTCCCGACACCGGCGACTTTGCTAATTGTCTGCTGTCTGTCTGCAACTGACAGATGACGGTGCTGACAAATGCCCCGCACCCTATTCCCCAATACAATTTTTTAGCGTTGGTTCCTTTGCTTTTCGCTTTCAGCGCCGAGCTCTTCGCGAATTAGAAAGCCCCTGTCGGTGCTTAAAAGATGGCTCAATGCTGAAAGCGACCGGTTGAGTCGGGGATGGGGAGATGGCTCGATGCAGAGGGATAAAATTTGCATTTGGGCCTCCTGCCTGTTTCCTTCTGCCTTTTTCCTGCTTTCTTCTTCCTTTTGAAGTGCCTCTTGCCTTTTGCTAAAGCCAAAGAATTTACCGGCTCAAGGCAAAATTGCTAGTAGCTCGCCGCTGCGATGCCCCTGTTTTTGCACGCGGTCTGCCCTTGCGGACAGAGGTGCAACGAGCGGGTCGGGAGCAATCTGTGCTGTAGAAAGTGCAGGTACGCAAACCGGAGACTTTTACTACTTTTGCCTAGTTGCTGTGTCATCTCCTATAGCTAGAAATGACGCCCGGTGCTTGTTAGCTTAAACGGCCGGATGTGGGATAGGGTTGAGTGGCGTGAAAGGTTTCGCGGATGATTCACCTTTCATTTATTGTACGTTGAATACGTGCTTTCAGAAAATTGTTTTCTCTGGGCTGCTTTTGAGCCAAGCGCGACGAACGGTAATTTTTTGAATTTTCGCGCTCTCTGGCACGATCGAGCTCTCTCGGTCGCTTTCTGTTAAGCTGTCGGGTATTTAAATTGTATTTTTGGGCGGGCTACAAGAACCCAGCCCACAAGAATTTCATCAAACTTGACTGTCTGATTGAGATGCGCCTGGGCTTGCACGATCGCCATACAGTTTCCACAAATGTTGAAGAATCCAGCAACTATTGCGCGATCGTGTACTAAACTTAAGTCATAAGCCCCTTCTGGTTTCGGGGTCACAAAACTATGTTTGCTGAATTTCGTGCCTTTTATCCCGCTGGACAGTTAATCTGTGAGTTGCTGACTATTCATCACGGTAAGTTTGTGGTTCGCTGTCTGGTTCAGGTTGACGGCAAAACTCTCGCTACCGGTATGTCGGCTGCTGAGTCTGTTGAGGAGGCTGAAGACCGCGCCCGGTTGCGCTCGCTCGCTGTCCTGGCATTTGCTGCGCCGCAGGAGGCGATCGAGCCTGTTCCGGTTCCGGCTCCAGTTGCTGCTGTTGCGGTTCCGGCTCCGGCTCCGGTTGCTGCTGTTGCAGCTCCAGTTCCGGTTGCTGCTGTTGCAGCTCCAGTTCCGCCGGCCTCTGTTCCTCTTCCTGTTTTAGAAATGCCTGTTACCGATAAAATCGCAGTACCATATCAAAGCAATTTTGTCAATACTGAAGCGAAATTAGATTCCGAGGCGATCGCACCTGTACCGGAACCGCTGCCGCCAACGGTCGATCGGGCTGCGACTGGTTTTGGATCGAAGGAGTTAGACTCGGACGCTTGGCTTTCTTCAAGCTACGGCGAACCGATGGCGGAACTGGATGTGCCGACTGCTAGCCAAAGTGAACAGCAGCAGGGTGCGGCCTCCGTCAGGGAATTGCAACCGATCGCGGTGGGAATTCCGAGCGATGCGATCGAGGATGATTCTGATACGATCGCCCAAATAGACGCCATCCTCAAACGCCTGCAATGGAAGAAAAAACAGGAAAGCGACTGTCTCGAACACAATTACAACAAGTCGTCGCAGAGAGAGCTTTCGAGCGAACAGTTGGTAGATTTCTTAGAATATCTGGAAATCTACAGCAGAACCACTGAGGAAATCAAGCGGTTGGGCTGGACTCCCAACCAAGGAAAAGATTATCTCAAACAAGCTTACGGTCAAGAAGCGCGGCATTTCTTAAAGCAAGAACAATTGCTCGACTTCCTGCAATATCTCGAATCTTTACCCTAGTAATTCGGCCACCACAACCCGTGGGGCCAGAACTCAAGAAACCGGGTTTTTTACCGAGATTAAGGGTTTGAACGAAATATTTGGTTAAAAAACCCGGTTTCTCGCCACCAGTCCATCCAGAACTAAAAAGCTATTTTGAACGTTAAAAATTAAAAATCAAAAATGAAGAATATTTTCCCATTTTTGATTTTTAACTTTTAATTTAAGCGACGGCAGCGGCGATCGGGCGGCTGGCGGAAGGACGGCGATCGATCACTTGATCCACTAAGCCGTAATCCTTTGCTTCTTGGGCGGACATGAAGAAATCCCGTTCGGTATCTTCTTCAATGCGCGATAGAGGCTGACCGGTATGATCTGCCAAAAATTGGTTCAGGCGGCGTTTGTGGTACAAAATCTCTTTGGCCTGAATTTCAATATCGGTTGCTTGTCCTTGAGCACCGCCTAGAGGTTGGTGGATCATAATCCGGGAGTGAGGCAAACTCATCCGCTTGCCTTTAGCGCCGGCACTTAACAGAAAAGCGCCCATGCTGGCGGCCAAACCGAGACAAATAGTACAAATGTCGGGGCGGATGTGGTTCATCGTGTCAAAAATGCCCATACCTGCTGATACCGAACCTCCTGGGGAGTTGATATAGAGGTAAATATCTTTCTCTGGGTCTTCGGCGTCTAAAAATAGCAGTTGGGCAACGATCAGGTTGGCTAAGTCAGAGTCAACCTGTTGGCCCAAGAAGACGATGCGATCGCGCAGGAGTCGCGAGTAGATGTCAAAGGCGCGTTCGCCGCGACCGGATTGTTCTATAACTGTTGGGATCATTGACGCCAGCCTGCCTATTACGTATCTTTTTTTTATTTTAGCGATTTGGGCTCATTTATAGTTAGGGTGCGGTGGCGGGCGATCGGCTTTTACGACCAAAATCCTGAATCTGGGCTGGATTGAGGTATCTGGGTCGTCGTAATTTCTCGATTCGAGAACTGAAATCGCTTGTTCGTGGCTGACACTAGGGTCATATAAAAATCTTCGGGAGTCATGAATCTGATGACGGTGGGCGATCGTCCAATTCTACTAAAGCTACTTTTACACAGGCGCGAACAGCACTCCAATCACGTTCGGATAAATGCCCAATCAAAATCAGGTTGGCAGAAGGCGGTAAAGTAAGAATGAAACTGCGGAAAACAGATACAGTTCTCAAACCGGCGGATGCCCAATCTTGCAGAGTATAGTCAGTAGAGCCAAGATTTGTTGTCTGGGTAGTGATTAACCCAACTATGAAATCAGGGCGGTTTTTATGATAAGTAGTCGAGGACAAAACCACAACAGGGCGACGTTTAACACCTGTGACACCTGGAAAATCTGCTGTTAAGCTGTTGTGCATTTAAATTGTATATTTCGAGTCCCGATCGAACAATCGTCAAATCCTCTCCCCCTCTCCCCTTCTCCCCCTCTCCCTCTCTAATACCATAGGCAATCTAGATGCAACACAGCTTACTACATCACCCGGATTGAATTTCACTAATCCATCTCCTCACTCTCCGGGAAAAGTGTAGCTGCGTATTGCAAAGAAAAGGTTGTTACATCGAAACAATCTTCCTCACTCCAGGAATCACTTTGCTCGACGACAGCGACATTATGCTGTGATAACTCGTTGAGGATCAAAGTTGCCAAGCGTAACCGCTCCGTTGGTGACAAAGTGCGGACAACTTGAATATAGATTTCTTGAGCAGTAGTCGGCATAAAAAATTCTCCTGCCTTCGATTTTAACCCAAACAGGCGTCCCGATCGGAATATCCCCCTTATCTCAGATCGTTAGAAGAGTTATATCCACTACATACTAAACTACTCAAATTTTTATAGCCCAACCACGGCGGTACATTCCATACAAAATCAACCACCAAAATAATACCGCAGTCACGGCAAAAGCTAGAGAACCGTTCAGCGGCCCCGCCCACGGGACAAACCAGTTTTCGTAAATCCAAGTGTAAGTTGTTGGAGCATTCCCCCCGCTGCCGATATGAGTTTTCAACAAAATTCTAGCGACAATCCCGGAAGCAACAAACACGAAAATAGCATTCACTCCCATGATTTCAAACGGCCGACCCCATTTCCAATTCCGCACTTCTATTGTTTCGTAGCAAGCTGCTAGCAATAGCAACGCCCAACCAGCGGTAAACACTACATAGGAACTTGTCCACAGTTGTTTGTTGATCGGAAAGGAAAATCCCCACAAACGGCCGATTACTAGAGAACTGAGGCCGCCGATCGCTAAATTTAAACTGGTGCGGGTTTTGATTGGCTGCACGCGCAGCCACTCTCCTGTAAAGTAGCCGATGAGGACTGTTACAACTGCTGGTAAGGTGCTCAACAATCCTTCTGGATCGAAGGGGCCACCTTTGTACAGGTGTTGGCTACCGAGAATTAGCCGATCGACATATCCTCCTAAATTCCCCTCTGGCGTGAGTTCGCCGGCGCTGTACCCCCCTACAGGCACTACGGTTAATGCAGCCAAATAGCCCAAAAGCACGGCAATCGCTAGCAGTTTTTGATTGCGCGGGGAGAGGTTGAGAATGGCGATCGCACTGATAAAATAAGCTAAGCCGATGCGCTGCAATACTCCCATAATGCGGATTTTACCGAAGTTTTCCACGGGGGCGCTGTTGAGAAGTACGTCAAGGGCGATCGAAGATGTATTTAGCAGCAATCCTAATACAAACAAAATAGTGGCGCGCCGCGCAATTCGCCAGTAAATATTTGTGTTTATTTTTGTAGTAGTTTGGGTATATTTTGACAGGGAAAAGGACATCGCGCAGCCAACGATGAACAGAAAAAAGGGAAATACTAAGTCTGTGGGGGTGCAACCGTGCCATTCTGCGTGATCTAGTGGCGGATAAACCTGTTTCCAACTGCCGGGGTTGTTGACTAGAATCATGGAGGCGATCGCAATTCCGCGAAAAACATCAAGGGATTTTAAGCGCATGGAGAGAAGGAAGAAGCGGAGAGGGGGAGAATGGGAGAGGGGGAGAAGCGGAGAGGGGGAGAATGGGAGAGGGGGAGAATGGGAGAGGGGGAGAATGGGAGAGGGGGAGAATTGCGAAATTACCAATTACCAATTACCAATTACCAATTACCAATTACCATTAATCATTAATCATTACCTATATCTCTATTCCTTCCAAAGTCATAATGACTGCATTCTTCATCAACATATCGCAGCGTTCTGCATAAAAAGCTGCTGCCTTATCATACTTGTTGACTTGCAACACGCGCAGAAACATTTGCCTTGCTTGCGCGAATTGCTGCTGGTAGTGAAAAAAAATTCCCTGTTCAAAATAAGTTTGCGTTTGTGCTTTTAGTTCGATCATTGTATCCGAGTCGCCGTCGTAAATTTCAAATACAGCAACAGGTGTTTGTTTTCCTTTTACTTGAACGCGATCGAGAAACCTGCACTTGTAATGTTGGGGGTCATCGATTCGGCAAAGGGTTTGAACGCTAGCTAGAATACCAACTCCGTAAAGCTTTGTCAATCCTTCCACGCGGGCGGCTAAATTCACAGCATCCGAAATTACCGTACTTTCCATCCGTTCCGCTTCGCCAATAGTACCCAACATTAAAGTTCCCGTATGCAAACCAATCCCTATCGAAATAGGTTGATAACCGCTATTTTGCCTGTGTCTGTTATAAATTTTAACTTGCTGCTGCATCTCAATTGCTGCTTGCACGGCATCTTCAGCCCTGTTAGGAAACAAAGCCATAATCCCGTCACCTATGTATTTATCTATAAAACCATTGTACTGGCGGATAACTGGACCAACTCGGCTTAAATAAGAGTTTAGAAATTCAAAATTTTCTCGGGGAGACATAGTTTCTGACAAACTTGTAAATAAGCGAATGTCGGCAAACATAATCGTCATTTCTGCCTGTACAGAGTCTCCCAATCTAGCATCAACAATGCTTTCAATTTTGAGAAATCTTAAAAATTCGCGGGGGACAAAGCGGGCGGAAGCTGTTGCAATTTTTTCTAGTTCGCTTTTGCTGGCTTCGATTTGAGTGAGTGCGCGAAATGCTCTCAGTGCTGTGACTACCGTGGTAAATAACTTTTTGTTTGTCAGTTCTGTTTTAGTTTTGTAATCGTTAATATCGTAGCTGACAATTACTACATCTTCTGGCACTTGTCCCGGCTGTCCGGTGCGCAAAATAATCCGCACTATTTTATTGTCTAAAATATCGCGGATGTATTTTACTACTTCCAAGCCTGCCTCTTCTGTTTCCATCACTACATCGAGTAAAATCAAGGCTATATCTGGATGAGCTTGGATCATTTCTTTGGCTTCTTTGCCTGAGAAAGCGCTGATAAATGTGATGAGTTTATTTTCAAAAGTAAAATCATTTAAGGCGAGTTTGGTAATATTGTGAATCTCAATTTCATCATCTACAATTAATATTTTCCAACTGGCTTCTATGGGTTTTTCTTCC
The DNA here is from genome assembly GCF_036702825.1 of Microcoleus sp. A003_D6. Taxonomy (NCBI): domain Bacteria; kingdom Bacillati; phylum Cyanobacteriota; class Cyanophyceae; order Oscillatoriales; family Microcoleaceae; genus Microcoleus; species Microcoleus sp. A003_D6. The sequence goes on from NZ_JAUBWA010000064.1 coordinate 17,462, forward strand.
GCCTCGTCTTCTTCGGCAAATATTAATTCGTCATCGCCCGTCGCTATTAATTCGTCATCGCCCGCAGCGAACAGGTTTTTACTAGCTTCTGACATTTATCGTTCTCCTAAATAGAATTTTATTAAAAGTGGCGGCCTAATAACTAATTGGTAAATTTAGCGGGAAATTCAATCATAAATTTTGTGCCTTTTTCTACTTGACTTTCGCAGCAAATTGTACCTTTTAGTTTTTGAGTGACGAGGTTGTAAATAATATGCAGTCCCAATCCGGTGCCGCCCTGACCTCTTTTGGTGGTAAAAAACGGTTCAAAAATTTTACTGAGATTTTCTGGGGCAATTCCTTTGCCGTTATCGGCATATTCAAATATTAGGCGATCGTCCTCTAGTTTGAAATCAAAGGTCAGAATTCCTTCGTCTTCTCTATCGTAAGCGTGAATTAGGGAATTCAACACCAGATTTGTCACAATTTGACACAGCACGCCGGGGTAACTGTTCAGTACAATATTTTCATCGCACTTAATCTCTATTTTGTGTTTAGTTCTTTTGAGTTTAACAGTTAAGGATGTCAAAATTTCCTCTAGATAGTTTTTCAAGTTAAACGTGCGTTTTAATTCGCTCGACTGATCTACTGCTACTTCTTTAAAACTGTGAATCAACTCCGCCGCCCGCGTGAGGTTGGATAAGATAATATTACTGCTTTGCATGGCGGTATCCAGAAACTTTTCTAACTCGGAGCGTTTAATTTTGCCGTTGGTGTAAAGCTCAAAAAATTTTGTGGCTTTTTCAGCGAGCAGAGAAGCGGCGGTGATGCCGATACCGATGGGAGTATTAATTTCATGGGCAACACCTGCAACCAACCCTCCGAGGGCAGCCATTTTTTCCGATTCTACCAGTTTATTTTGGGCAGATTTTAAATCTTCTAAAGTTTGGGAGAGCTCGGAGGTACGCTGCTGTACTAAATTTTCGAGATTGTGATTGAATTCGTGCAAATTGGCGTAAAGTTGGGCGTTTTTGATTGAGATAGAAATTTGAGAAGACAGCAGTTTTAATATTTCTAACCTGTCTGGCGTAAAAGCGCCTGTAGTCAGATTGTTTTCTAAATATAGAATGCCGCAGAGTTGGCCTTGATTGATTAAAGGAGTGCAAAGAATTGATTTAGGTTGAACGGCAATTATATAGGGTGTGCGAGTAAATTGTCCTTCGCGGGCGGCATCGTTTAAAACTACGCTTTCTTGGGTGCGGGCGACATAGTTGACAACTGCAACTGCCAGCAAAGTTACTTCTCGATCGTCTGCTACAAAATCTATGGGAATTGATTGCATGACAGCAACGCGATCGACATCTACAGATCCTGATGCTTCAATCACCCATTGACCGTCTTTTTCTAGTATTAAAAACCCTATTTGCCCCCCGGCATTTTCAATGACAATTTTCATCATTTTTGCCAGCAGTTTGTCTAGAACTATTTCGCCGGCTAATGTGTGCGATGCTTTGACTGCTGTTGTCAAATCTAGCACGCCTGCACTGTCGCTCGTAGTGGAAGCATTGCTGATAGATTTGTGAGTTTCGATATTAGTTGAAATCGAGGCTGAAGCTAGCAAGTGCGAGTATTTTGATTCTAAATGCGCTGCTTTGGCTTTTGCTCCCCAACGCTGATAGCAATAACGCGCTTCTGTCAAGTAAGTTTTAGCAATTTTTTCTCGTCCTATGGATAAATAAAATGCTCCTGCCAATTCGGCCGCGAGTGCTTGTACCTGTATGTATCCGTTTTGTTGTGCTCCTTGAATTGCCCAGTCGTAATATTCCATTGCTCTCACAATATTGCCTAAAACTCGCGCTTTTTCTGCGGTAATTAAGTCGCATTGATGTTGAAAATTCATTGGCGCAGAAAGCGCTTTTTTTTGCAGCTTTTTTCGGTTGCTGGTTGCGGAATAAAGATGCTCTTCTTGTTCCTCTTTTGTTGCAGATGGATATGCTGCTAGTCGGGCGAGGGCATCGTAAAAATGGTATTCAGGAACATTAATAAAGCCCGCAACTCCGTCTAAATAAACTTCGGCTTGCGCTGCATTTTCTAGCGCTCGCTCGATATCTCCAAATAAATACGATAATATTAATTTTTGCAAATAAAAGTGCTGGAGTCCCACCCGATCGTTAGCTTTTAACAGCAGAGGCAGCAATTTTTCTTCGCTGTAAGCTTCACCTAATAAAATGTCGGAACTTGGCAAGTTTCCCATCAAGTGCAAAACTGTTTGCCGATATATTTGATTCCAACTCAATACCGTTTCTTGCTTGAGTTGGAACAGCAAATGGTTGTAATTTGCCATCTTTCGTTCCAGTTGTGGCAATTCTTGACCGATGAAATACAAAGATTGACAAATATTTACAGTCGAATATCCGACACATTCTAAATCACCATTCTCTAGCGCGCTTTGATAGGCTTCCTCTAACAGCGGTAAAGTGTCTTTAACGTGATGCTTTCCGTGCATCAAAATGAATGCTACTAAATTAAGCGTCTTGCTTTTAAATTCTAAAGCATCGAGTTTAGCGATCAAATTTAAAGCTAATTGACCGAAGCGGTCGCCGGATTCAATATCTCTAACTATTCCTTTTAAAATTGCTCCGTAATTAGCATAACCGAAAGCCGAAAAAGCCGAATTTCCGTAGTTTATAGATAAATGAACTTGCTCGCACACAATCAACGGTTGCAGCACAGGTTCGACTATAAACGTAGCTGAAAACATACTGGAAAGCACGCGCATAGTTGCTAATTTTCGCGGATTTGTCATCACCGGCAAGTTAATTAAATCTTCTATTTTTTTTCCGGTTAAATAAGCTGCGGTTTTAGCCAGTGCTTGCTGAATGTGGAGGGGAATCGGCGCTTCTGGGAAGTTGATTCCTAACATTTTTAGTGCTTCCCGACCAATTTTTACCGATTCTTGGAGTTTGGTTTGCATCGCACAAGCTGTGATTCTGATTTCAAAAACTTTGATTTTGTCTAGTTCATTTTTTGCGTGTTGCAGGACAACTTCGGCCCATTTTTCCATTAGTTCAAACTCGGTATTGAGGTAAGCTGCTTCTGCGGCTGACTCGTAGAGTGCAAGAGTCAAGTCGTAGTCAGTTTGCCAACTTTCGGGGGGAAGCAGTTCAATACCTGCGGTGAAATATTTGACGGCGAGTTCGTAAGCTGCACTTGCTTTTGCTTTGCGACCTGCAATTAAATTTAATTGGCATAATTGAAATTTTTCTAATTCGCTGCTAATGATTTGTTGGGCTGCATTTAGTTGGTTGACTGTATCAAAGATATGCTCTTCTGATTGCTCGGGATGTGCGTGTTGCAGCAGATATCTGCCAATTTTGAGATGGGTTTCTTGTTTCTGAGATGCGGATATTAAAGCATAAGCTGCTTGCTGTACTCGCTCGTGCAAAAATTTGTAATTCGTGCTAGCAGCATCAGCAACTGGTAGGGAAAATTCATCTGTAAAGTCTGTAGATATTTTGTCTGTTACTTCTGTGGTTGCTGCTAGCGCGATCGGAATTTTGCAGGCGCTATTCACGGGCACAATCAGACCAGACTGAAGTGCTTCCCAGAGGTCGGTTGCTGCGAACGCCAGAGGTTTTTCGCCGATGATCGAGAGAATTCCCAAATCAAATCTGTTGCCGATACAAGCGGCTAATTTGAGCAGTTCCTGCGTATTCTCGGAAAGTTTCTGAATGTTGTCTATCATTAATTCTACAACATTGTCAGTTATTTCCATTTGTTGTATTTGCTCGATATCCCACTGCCACTCGCCTGTGATTTGGCTTTTTTTCACAACTCGCTCTGGGATTTGTCTGGCAAAGTCAGAAAGGGGAGGTTCGGCCGGCTCGACCGAAGTTTCTGACGGTTCAAATTTAAATTCTAATAATTTTTTTGAGTAAAGATACTTCAACAATTGAGTTAAAAAAAATGGATTTCCTGCGGTTTTTTGAAAAAGTAATTGTGCTAAATTTAGCGATTTTTCTGGTGCGCAGTTGAGAGTATCAGCAACGAATTGATTGACGCTGTTGATATCGAAAGGTGAAAGGGCGATCGCGCTCACAGTCCCGCCTGCTTTTCTAATTGCTTTGGCCGCGAGCATTACGGGATGATTGGCATCTACTTCTTGTTCTTGATATGCTCCAATTATTAATAAGTATTGACTTTCTATATCTGTTGCTAGCAGTTGTATTAACTTGAGCGATGCTGAATCGATCCACTGCAAGTCGTCGAGGAAAATTACCAGCGGGTGTTCTTTTTCAGTAAAGACGCGGATGAATTTTTGAAATACTAAGTTAAAGCGATTTTGAGATTCACTTGCTCCTAAATCTGGCACAGGGGGCTGCGGCCCGACAATCAGTTCTACTTCGGGAATAACTTCAATAATTACTTGGCAGTTGCCGCCGAGGGCCTTTAAGATTTTTTGTCTCCAAACTTGGACTTGGGCGGCTGTTTCTGTGAGGATTTCCCGCAACAACTCTTGAAAAGCTTGGAGCAAAAAACTGTAGGGAATATCGCGCTTAAATTGCTCGCATTTGCTGTCAATAAAATACCCGTTTTCACGCCGAATCGGCTTGTAAATTTTATAGACTAACCACGATTTTCCCAGACCGACACAACCGGAAACGATCGCGATTTCTGTATTGCCCCGCCTCATCCGATCGAACGTACCCAGAAGCATCTTAACTTCGGCTTCTCGCCCGTAAATTTTTTGGGAAATTTGCAGGTGACTTGACCGATCTTGCTGACCGAGGGTGATGTGAGAAATTTTGCCTGTTGTTTGCAGTTGAGCGAGACATTTTTCTAAGTCGTACAAAAGTCCGAAAGCACTTTGATACCTGTCTTCGGCGGTTTTTGCTAATAGTTTCATCACGAGGTCGGAAACGACTTGAGGAATCTCCTCGCTTTCTGCTTGATTGATTCTGCTTTCTATTTTCTGCTTTCTATTTTCACAAGGAGAAACTGGGGTTTTGGCAATATGGCAGTGTACTAATTCCATCGGATCGGTGGCATTAAAAGGCAATTCGCCGCAGAGCATTTCATAAAAGGTGACGCCTAAAGAATAAAAATCGCTCAGGTAATCGATCGCCCGATTCATGCGTCCCGTTTGTTCGGGAGACATATAGGCGAGGGTTCCTTCGAGTAAATTGGGATGGCCCAGGGCGGGGTTTTCGCCCGGTAGCAGGGAGGCGATCGCAAAATCAGCAATTTTGACATCCCCTGTCGAACTATTGACAATAATATTGCTCGGTTTAATATCTTTGTGGATGATGTGATGTTCGTGGAGTTGCCCGATAGTTTCTGCTAATTTTATGGCAATTTGCAGAAATTGTTGTAACTCTAGCGGGCCGTTGCTGAGATATTCTTTGAGGGAAATACCGCCAAAATCTTCTAAAATTAAAACAGGAAAGTGATTGTAGTTTTCTAGTTTGTAAAACTTGACTATTCCAGGGAAATTTAATTTTTTAATAATTTCACATTCGTGCAGGAGTTGCGCTATTTGGGCTGGGGTAGGGTAGGTTGGCGTGAGAGTTTTGAGGATAACTGGTTTTTGTTCCTCAAGCTGCATCCCTCGATAAATAACTGTGTGAGGGTTTGTATAAATTTCTTCGTCAATGCGGTATCCCGGAATGGCAATCATGATGTTTGGGGGTGTTTTAAAGGTGAGGTTATACAATTTTAGATTTTAAATTTTATATTTGAGATTGAAGAAGTGGGAATGAACGATCGCCTAAGAGTTTCGATTGCGGGCCTACAGAATTATTTTTTTTTAAACGCATATTATTAACCGGACTTACGCATTCAGACCAAAGAAACTGGGTTTGTTACCGATCTGCGGGCTGCAACGCGTCTTTTCGTAAAAAAAACCTGTTTCTGGGCTCCCATGCGTAAGTCCTAATTAAGTAAGTGGAAATAAAGATCGCAGGTATAAGGCGGTTATTACCGCAATAAATTGGCTGCTTATTATATAGCTTAGCCAAACCCGCCAAGGCTGATGCTCGATACTTTTTTTTGTTTCCTCACTTATCTATATTGTATTCAAAAAATCAGAAGCCGCACTTTGCTATCCGGGCAGTGCCAAAATAAACTGGTGCGTGCAAATCAACAGCTAAAATCAAAAAACCATGCAGAATATAACGGCCTCAAATCCAGCGACTGCGACCGATCGCGCTTTGGGCACCGCAGAGATTAAACTACTGGTACTGGATATCGACGGCACGATCGCAGGTTTGTCAAATGACATCCGAGAACCCGTCAAGCAGGCAATTTTGGCAGCCGAGTTGCGGGGGGTGAAAGTGGCCGTGGCTACGGGCAGGATGTACCGATCGGCTTTGCGTTTTCACTCGGACATCGGCTCAACTTTGCCGCTGATTTGCTACCAGGGCGCGTGGATTCAAGACATAGCAGCTCAAAAGCGGCTGCGTCACTTGCCGCTGTCGAAACAAACCGCTCTGCAACTGTTAGATTATTTTGAAGAACCGGATTTGCGACCGCTCCTTTCGATCCATTTCTACATTGACGACAAACTTTATGTCCCGGAAATTACCGCAGCTACCCGAATTTATGCCGAACGATCGGGCATTGAACCGATCGCGATTAAAGATTTGCGGCGAGATATTCCGGGGGAACCGACGAAAATTTTGGCTTTGTGCAAGAATCCGGCGGTACTCGACGGCTTGCACATCAGTATGCGAGAGCGCTACACGCCTGCGGAACTTTATTTAACTCGATCGGTTTCTACTTTTTTTGAAGCTACGCATCCTTCGGCGAATAAGGGAGATGCGGTGCAGTATTTAGCCGAGGAAATTTTGGGTTTACAGGCGGCGAATGTGATGGCGATCGGCGACAATTTTAACGATCTAGAAATGATTTCCTACGCGGGTGTGGGCGTGGCGATGGGGAATGCTCCTGATGGCGTGAAGGCTGTTGCTAATTGGGTGGCGCCGGATGTGGAGGATGATGGGGTGGCTGCTGCGATCGAACAATTTGTTTTGGGCGATCGTTGATATTTGTAGAAATAATAATTTTCCGAATGCGAGCGTCTCGCTCGCTCCGCAGAAGACTGGGCGGTTGAAACCGCGTCTATACAAGCCAAACCCGCCTCCGCGGGTTGAAGACCGGGCAGTTATTCTCTTCAGTCTCGCGTTGTGCGGACTTCGTTTGTGTAGGCGCGGTTTCAACCGCCGTCTTATTTACAGTATAATTCCGATTTTAAAAATGCCTTTCAACAGAAAAAGCACCGACGACTGGCCGTGTTTCGTCTCGGTGCTTTTTCTGGTTCGCTCCTCACACGTCCATCAATATAGCTGACTCAGTAGATTGTGTCAATGGTTTTCACAAAAGTTTTTTTTGGAGTCGGCCGAAGCTCGGATGCGGCTGCGGTGGAGCGAGGTATAACCTTTGTAATACAGGGGTTTAGCCGATCGCCCCAGAATTGCATTCACCATAAAAATTTTACTTCACTTCCACCAGCCAGTCCAAAATCAGAGCGTTGACTGCACTCGGCCGCTCGTCGTGGGGACAGTGGCCCGTGTTGGGAATTGAGACAAATTTCACGGGTTTATCGTTGGCGGCCAATTCTTGATAAATCTGGCTGCCGGCGATCGGCGTCCAGGGGTCGTCTGCGCCCCAAAGTACCAATAACGGACGATCGACCTTTGGCAGCAATTCTGACGGCTGAGGGCCTGCTGGGGCCGTGAGAATCGAGGCAAATACCTGTTGAGCTCCGGGTTCGCAGGAGGGGGCGTGGAGGAGTTCTACGAGTTCGTCGGTGATGGCTTCGCGGTTCCCGTAGACTTGGCGCAGGGTGTTGCGGATGCGGTGTTTTTGGCGGATGTTGTTGAAGACAAACGGGCCGATGATGGGCGATCGAACTAATTTAGCAAAAGTCCCCATGACTAATCCCAGGGGAAAACTAAGTTCTTCGGGTCGGTGGTTGAGCCCGCCGGCACAGTTGATTAAGACTGCGCCTGCTGATATTTCTGGATGGTTGGCGACTACCATCAAACTCAGCAAAGCGCCGATCGAATTCCCGACAAATACCGCCGGTTCTTGTACCAGATCCGCCCAGAAATCAGTCAGCAATTCTTCCCACAATTCCAGAGTGTAATCGAGGGCCGGTTTGGCGGAAGCGCCGAATCCCAGCAAGTCCAGCGCAAATACGCGATAGCCGCCGGCCGCGAGTGCGGGGATATTTTGCCGCCAATGTCCGATCGAAGCCCCAAATCCGTGAATCAAGATCAGAGGGCGGCCGGTTCCTTGGACGGTATATTGGATTTTGTGACCTTTCCAAGTCCAAATTAATTTTTCAAAGCTGGTTGCAGATACTAATTGTTGTGCTGTCACGGTTATTATGTAAAGTTTCGTTAACTACTTTCATTATATAGCAATCCTAAATTATTTTCTATATCTAGAGCAATCCTAAATTATTTTGTCTGTGTAAGTATATTGACGTATTTTGGGGAAATCAAATTTATGTTCGTTAGTAAAAAACTCTCTCCAAAAATTTGACAATCTTAAAAGACCTACATAAATACCAATACTTTCTTAAAAAGTTTTAGCTTGCAACCAAATATCTTCAACGGGATTCTGTTGGGGGGCATTTGGAGCAAATAAAATACAAGTAATTGACCAATCATCAGGCTCTTTATCACCATTTACTTCTAATAAAAAGTCTCTAAACTGAAGTCCCCCCATTGATAAAGGCTTCTGAGTATGTACAGCTTACCTTTGAAAGATTTTTGGCTCCGGTTTTACTGAGTACAAATCAGAGAAACGCCGAGTAAATCCAAAGCTTTTTGTTGCACGATTGTTGGTTGAGCAATCTTATCGAAAACCCAACTGGCACCATCCATAGTTGCCATAATTTCATGGCGTTGCTGAATCAAGGTATGGATGCCCCAGGAATGGGAATATCGTCAAATTTCAAGTATTAGACCTCTTGCAAAAATAACTAGGACGGGCTCTGGGGCCCATCCCACAAAATTTTTTTTCTTGTGGAACGGGCCCCAGAGCCCGTTCCAGAATTTGATTAAAAGGATTTTTGCAAGAGGTCTATTGATGAATTGACGACCGCATTGCACGCAAATGTGGTTCTGTTTTCCTTTTTTCTTGCCATTTTTACGGATATGGGTTGATTTACATTCGCTTGCTTTGCATAAATTATTCCTCCTATTCATACTCTAACTCAGCAACGCCTTACCAGCTATTAGCACTAATTGGAACTGGCTGAGTTAATGGGGTTTGCTGTCTTGTATTCAATCAAATTGATCCGCTGTCCCAGCAATCGACGTTTGTGAAACAGCATCTGACCTTGCAATTGAGGAAATCTCCCCAGCACGCAAGATACGGCGTAGAGGGCTGCATCCTTTGATTTTAAGTTTTGTTGCATCCGGCGATAGATGCGGTAGGTAAGTATCGGGTAGCCGAAAAGCAACAACAGGCTCCACCCATTTGTGAACCAGGCTGTACCCAATGCTAGCACTGGCAAAACAAATCCCCAGAACCAGATGCGGAGCGTGTCTTTGACCCAGTGGCGTTCGGGGGTGTTCCCGTGCAGCCAGGAACCTTCGGCGTAGGCGTGACCTGCTCTTTGAGAGCGCTTCCACCACTGGTCAAAACCCGTCATTTGGGCGTCGTGCAGGGTCATTTCCGCATCTAAGCGCTCGATTTTCCAACCGTTTTGGCGCAGCCTGACGCACAGTTCGGGTTCTTCGCCGGCTATTAGTGCGGGGTTGAAACCGCCGACTTGCTCGAACGCCCAGACGCGCATCATGGAGTCGCCTCCGCAGGCTTTGGCTTCGCCGACAGGCGTGTCCCACTCGATGTCGCAGAGTCGGTTGTATGCTGTGGCTTCGGGGAATTTTTCGCGGCGGCGTCCGCACACTACAGCTAATTCTGGTTTGGCTGCAAGTTCTTGCTGGGCGAGTTCGAGCCAGCCGTCAACAATTTCGCAGTCACCGTCTACAAATTGGACAAATTCGATGTCTGGAACTAATTGCAGCAAACGGGCAAAGCCTTCATTTCTGGCGCGTGCTGCGGTAAAAGGTGTAGATAGGTCGAGTTCAACTGTATCGGCTCCGAGCGATCGGGCTAATTCCAAGCTACCGTCTGTTGAGCCGGAATCGACATAAACCACCAAAGCTATTTTTCCGATCGCCGATCGCAAGCACGATCCGAGCCTTTCGCCTTCATTGCGTCCGATCGCCACCAATCCAATTTGTTTCAATTTCTACTACCTCTTAAATTCGAGTTGCAAGCTGTTATATTAATATTTTAGTGACACTCACAGTAACTTCACAATATCTTTATATTAGACCTCTTGCAAAAATAGCTGGGACGGGCAAGATGCCCATCCCACAAAAAGTTTTTTTCTTGTGGAATGGGCCCCAGAGCCCGTTCCAAAATTTGATTAAAAGGACTTTTGCAAGAGGTCTAATGTCGATCTAAGCATTTTCCTGGTTTTTGGTAGATTGAAGAATCTTGGCAGGTATACCCACTGCTGTTTTGCCGGCAGGAATGTCTGATAAAACTACGGCGTTTGCCCCGATATTTACGTCGTCTCCCAGGTTTACTTTTCCGAGGATTTTTGCGCCTGCGCCGACGTTAACCCGATCGCCCAATTGAGGCGATTCTAGCGGCTTGTCCAAATATCGGTTTCCCATAGTTACGCCTTGGCGGATAATGCAATCGTCGCCGATCGTACAATATCCGTGAATAATAATCGCACCTTGATGTTCGATCACCACGCGACGACCGAGCTTCACAGTGAAAGGCAAATCTATACCGTAGGTATTGCGGACTTTTCGGTAGAGCGATCGATAGATAATGCTCAAAGGAGCACGCAATAATTTAGGTTCAACCTGCATTCTCCAGACACCAAAGCGTTGAACTGCTACGGCCCGAAATCCCGGCTTAGTCCAATCACGACCGTGAGCTATCCAATCTTCTTTAATCTGCTGCCACAACCCTAGTGCAGGAGCTTCTACTTGATTTTCACTTGCAATTAAGTCTGTCTGCGTTACCATAAGATTTATTCAACACTCTGTCTGATTTTATCTGTCTCTCATTCTGACAAACATCTGCTCTTTTTAGAATTTTCAATCAAGAATGTACCAAGTTTACTTTCTTGACAATCCTAACCATTTTTCCGTCTGTTAGATAATGTTTTACTGGCGATCGTTAACACGATTGAGCAAGCTTAGACTTGTTTACAAAAACCATTTAAATATTTTTAGATTCTTCGATCGCACCTCCTTTAAAAAATACACTATTGAGCAAGAAATCCTGGAGGTAGTTTGGCGGGTCGCTGTCTGGCTTGCCTTGGATGGCCCGGCGCACCTTGAACGCAGCAAAACCGGAAGCCCAGCAAACATCAGTTAAGGCTGCGTAGAGAAAGCCATAGTTTTTGATAAAGTAGCGCCGCCGGGAATCAAACCAATACTGGGGCATCCGCTTGCGGACTGCTTTGGTGTCTGTGACGCCCGAGCTTTGCCCTACTAAGTGGACAACGCGACTTTCGGGTACGTACCAGCAACTCCAGCCAGCTTTGTTTGCTTGCAGGCAAAAGTCCATTTCTTCGCAGTACATGAAATAAGCTTCATCAATCAAGCCCACCTTTTCAAATACTTCGCGACGGACAATCATACTAGCTCCAGCTACCCAATCAGTCTGGCAGATTTCTTGGGAAATCGGAGGTACGGCGACCTTGTTTTTCAATAACTTGGACACCGGGCCCAGACGCCAGCCGAAATCGAGTTCGGTGAAAACGTTGTGAAACCGAAACGCTGACTCCTGGGGCGTGCCATCGGGGTTTTCCAAGCGGCTGCCAGCGATTCCTGCTTCGGGATGAGCATCCATGAAATCGACGAGGGCTTTGAGGGCACCGGGGCGAACTACCGTGTCTGGGTTGAGCAGTAGGAAGTAAGGGGGGGGATTTGTGGATTCCAGGACGGGACGGATGAGGGCGTTGTTGCCGAAAGCAAATCCGCCGTTGCGGTCTAGGGGCACGAAGGATGCCCATTCGCTCCAGCCTTCTGCTTCGATGGCGGCTGCTATTTGTTCGGCGGAACTGTCGCCTGAAGCATTGTCGGCAATTGCAACGCGGGTATTTGGGAGCGATCGAATTTCACCGACTAGAGAGTGCAAGCAGTCGATTGTCAGACGGGGCGTCCTGTAATTAACAATGACTACGAGTAATGAGTACGGCTGACTAGACGCACTGGCATTCGACATAAGCGCAATACTCTTTATTGACTTTTCTAACTCAGCTTATTTTTTTTTGCAAGTGTCGGGCGATCGCCCGACATTGGATCTGCCTCCTACTTTACCACCAGTAAAGGGACGTACAGTAAATTTTGCAGTTTCAAATCGAAACTCTCGGCGGGGGAGTGGAACGCCCCGCCACGAACCAATCCGAGAGTAAAAGACAACAACTCCAATTAAAAGTTGCACTCCCCAAAGCCACGAGCTAAATTCAAACTTTGGATGACTGCAACATCTTCAATAAAAGCTGCCACCGCGAACGGTGCATTTCTTGGTGCGTCATGCTGTGAGCCTGCTGGAGAGATGCCTTGCCCATACTTTGAAGCTGAGGCAAGTTTTGCCCCGACCATTCGATCGAATCTGCTAAGGCTACAGGGTCGTTAGAATTAACAATTACACCAGTTTTATGGTTTTGGATGCAGTCGCGCAGTCCGTCTGTGTTACTTGCGAGTATCGGTACTGCTTGGGAATAAGCATCGTAAACAATCCGGGGCTGCTCATCTGAAAGACTGGGAACTACAATAGCGTGATATTCTTGCAGCAGCCGAAAGAATTCTTTGCCGTAAGCAACCGTACCCAAAAATTGGATTTTAACCGATTTTTGCAGTTGATTGCTAAGTATTTTGCATTCGCTTAACAAGGTGCCATCCCCGAGTATATCGAGATTGACAGCAATGTTTTTCCGATCCAAAATTTTCATCGCTTCTAAGAGAACTAACACGCCTTTACTGGACTCCACTCTGCCAGCAAATAGAAGTTTGAGTTTTTGGGTTGATGGGGATAACTTTTTGTGCCATATTTCCGCTGCATCGGCTTCAGAAATTATATTTTCTTCATCTATCCAGGAAGCGTGGATGACGTGACCTCGTTCTTGTCGCTTTGTCAGTAAACTCTGCAAGTATTCCGATTGTGTGAAGATTGTCAGGTTAGCATTATTTACGCACCAGCGGTTCACTATTTCCGATACGTAAGCGATGATTCTGTCTTTGATTTTTATGGTTGTGCCTGGTTCCAGACGCCACGGTGCGGACTCGACTACGAGTACGTAGAATTTTCCCTGAATCAGGGCTATTGGTGTCACTAACCACCCCATAGGAATCGGCCAGCCTGATACGCAACTGTGTACAATATCTGCTTTGCCGATCGCACCCCAAAGTTTAGCAACTGTAGCAGGCAGAGTCAATATTGCCTCGCGGTAGCTGTTTGGGGAGGGAAGGTCGATGAATTCAACGTTAGAAAACGATGGTTCGCGGGTGACGACAATTGCATTTTCTGGGGATGTTTCTTGTTTGCAGGGAGTTGCTAAGGTGAAGTTTTTAAGATACCTGAAGTGTTCCGTTAGGTCTTTTGCCCACAGCGGATGGATATACCTGTCACCTTTTTCATCGCAGGTGGAGCTGACGTTAATGACCATCAAATAACGCTTGGTAATAGGTTCTAGAAACTCTAAATCCTGTGTTTTTCCTAGTTGTTCAGAGTTGTTTGAATTAACTTGCATACGCGACATCCTATTTATTGATTAAACTCTAAGCTGTGGAGCATTTAAACCACTAACGATCCAGGTAGGGTGCGTCAGCTAGAACACTGACTAGACATGGGAAACGCTTTCTTATCTGACGCACCCTACAATCGTCTTTTAAATGCCGAACAGCTTAGTCTATAATAAAATATAAATTCTATGGCTCCCAAATTTTTGCGATCGCTCGCGCTGTCTGCCGTTCATTTATGCGATCTTAACTAAATTTATATAGATTTTTGTCGCAAAATTTACAAATCTCAAAGTTTATATTGCCTGTATGCTTGACTTGCGGCTCGGTGCAGCAGCGAATGTCGGTAAACTAACCCATTCATGTCGTCGGAATAGCCACCGCCAATCACGCAGGCAACTGGATAGCCGCCAGCCAAACAGGCCGTCAAAACTTGCATTTCCCGGCGAAACAAACCCGTATCAGTTAAAGCTAATTTTCCCAGTTTGTCACCCTGATGAGGGTCTACTCCAGCATCGTACAAAACTAAATCTGGCTTGACATTTGACAGCAAATCTGGTAAGAATTTATCCAAGGTTTGTAAATATTCGTCGTCCTCCATACCGACAGGCAAAGGTACATCTAAATCGCCCTTTTGTTTAGTACCGGGAAAATTCACCTCGCAGTGCATCGAGAAAGTAAAAACGCTGCTGTCATCTTGGAAAATTACGGCGGTTCCGTCTCCTTGGTGCACGTCTAAATCGACAATTAAAACTTTGCGAACTAAACCAATTTTTTGCAAAACGCGAGAGGCGATCGCCAAATCATTAAAAATACAAAAACCAGACCCAAAAGCAGGGAAGGCGTGATGAGTTCCGCCCGCAGTATTGCAAGCCAAACCGCACTCTAAAGCGAGCTTGGCAGTTAGTACCGTCCCTGCAACCGCAGTGCAAGTACGGTTAGCAAGGGCCCGACTCCAAGGCAGACCTATTCGCCGAGTCGCTTTGCGATCGAGCGTCCCGTTGCAGTAAGCTTGAACGTAGCGGTGGTCGTGGACTAATTCAATCCATTCTTGAGGGGGAAGTTCGGGAGCGTGAAATTGGGATTTATCTGCTACCCCGTCCGCGAGCAGCATCTGGTAAAGCATCCGAAACTTTGCCATCGGGAAGCGGTGATCCGGCGGCAGGGGTGCAACGTAATCTTCGTGGTAGATAATTGGTAAGTCCATTAAGATGATTGTAGAACGATTGAATCTTAAATTGAAAGCCTGCAATCTCAAATTTAAATTCGATGGAGAATCTGTATATGCAACAACTAAAAACAGTCTGGCAGTCCGACAGCACCGACCCCGACAATGCTGACAATCTCGATAATATCAGTCAGTGGTGGGGAAACCTCAACGGCAAAGAAATTAGCTGGGTACAGCGACTGATTCCGCAAATCGGCGGTTTGAGCGAAATTCACTGGCATCCCCAGCGTTTTGACGAAACATTTGTGATAGTCAATCCCGAAATTCGCGAGGAAACTCTCTATTGGTACAAAGCCGATTTTCCTGTGCAACGTAACAACACTGTTCACAAACTAGAACTAGACAACCTGCAACAGCAATTGTACATCTATCCTCAGTTGGAATCCGAATTGGTAATTCGCATTGGATTTCCCGAAGTTAAATATCAAACACTTGAATTAAACAATCCCGAAATCGCCTTGGGCGAAGATAATATGCTGCTGCTGTGGGAGGCTGACCGAGAACTTGAAATTAAAATCTCCCTCAGCAATGAAAATATTGCTAAACTTAAGGAATTGCTTGCCTAGAAAAGACCGAGAAAAGAGTTTATACGGCAGGCCTTGGGTGCGGGCCCGTCGATCTATACTCTTAGTTACCTATAAATATCTGAAGACTTGCGCGCGGGTGCGTCATCACCTTGGTTTATTCGCAGCAAGATGCGTTACAGCCCGATCGCAAGAATAAAAACCCCCGTTTCTTCGTGTCGGGGTGCGTCGAAACCTGTATCTCTGCTAAAACCCTTTGAAGGTGGCAGCAGAATGTCAAGAAGCTTGCGCCATCCTCCCCGGTTTCTTTGGTCTGGAGTGCCTGAGTCATGATTTTTTTTGCAGATTTAATATTTCCACCGAATAATGGGATTTGTTTTTGCAATAAAATATGGCAAAAATGCGGTTTAGTTGAGTTGCGAATTTAAGACAAGCAGCAAAAAATTTGAAACGAATAAAATCTGCGTTAGTCGATGAATCAATATTTAAAAACAATCCTCTGTTTGCTGAGGTTGAAAAGGTTTGATGAATGAGTTTTGCTGGAAGACAATCGCTCGATTCATTGAAATATTAATCTGCTGCTAACACTATTAACTTTAAAATGGCTAGACAAAAGATGGCGATACACAAAGATAGTATTCAGATTTTAATTATTGATGACCAGCCCAACAACCTCCGGTTCTTATCCAATATCTTGACGAAAGAGGGGTATAAAGTTCAGCGGGCGATTTCGGGAGAAATGGCGATCAATGCTAAATTTACCGTTCTCCCCGACTTGATTTTGCTAGATATTGCCATGCCCAGAATGAACGGCTACGAAGTCTGCGAAAGACTGAAAGCTAACGAAAATACTCGGGAAATTCCGGTGATTTTCTTGAGCGTTTATAATGAAACTTTTCACAAAGTCAAAGCTTTTGAAGTCGGCGGTGTTGACTACATTACTAAGCCTTTTCAATTGGAAGAAGTTTTAGTGCGGATCGAAAGTCAACTGACTATACAACAGCTATCGAAACAATTAAAACAGCAAAATGCCCAACTGCAACGAGAGGTAGAATTTCGCAAGCGAACAGAACAAGCACTCCGAGAAAGCAAAGCGCTGTTGCAGAAATTGGCGGTCAATATACCGGGAGTTATTTATCAATTTATAAAAAAGCCCGATGGAAGTTTCAAATTTGAATATATCAGTTATGCTTGTCGGGAAATTTACGAAGTAGAGAGTGAGGAGATATTAAAAGATCCTGAATTGTGCTTCGCTCAAAATCATCCAGATGACGGGCAATATCTGGTAGAAAAAATTTCTTCTAGCGCTAGAAGTTTAGAAGCTTTTGCTTTTGAATGGCGGATTGTTACGCCGTCGGGTAAACTCAAATGGCTGCAATCTAATTCTAGACCAGAAATGCGCGAGAAGGGCGATATTGTTTGGTATGGTGTACTTTTTGATATCAGCGATCGCAAGCAAGCAGAAATAGAAATGACCAGGACTAAAGCTGCTTTAGAACGGCAAGTTCAGGGAGAATTGCTGATTGCAAAAATAACTCAAGAAATTCGATCGAGCTTGCAGCCCGAACAAATATTTCAAACAGCCGCAACCCAAATCGGTAAGGCATTCTGCGTCAATCGCTGTTTGATTCATACTTACGTTACTAGCCCTCAAGTCGATATTCCTCTGGTGGCCGAGTATCTCGAACCCGAATGCGAATCTATTGGGAACGTACTCGTTCCAATTTGGGGCAATCCTCACGTCGTACAAATGATGATACAAGATCGGGCGATCGCCTCCAACAATGTTTACTCAGATCCTCTTTTGCAAGCTGTTCAACCGATTTGCCACAAGGTTGGGTTGAAATCAATGCTGGCAATTCGCACTTCCTACCAAGGCAGGGCAAACGGCGCTATCTTCTTGCACCAGTGCGATCGCGAACGGGAATGGACGAAAGATGAAATCGACTTGTTAGAAGCTGTGGCGGCTCAACTAGGGATCGCGATCGCTCAAGGTAAACTGATAGATCGAGAAAAAAATCGGCTTGTGCAGCTCGATCGGCAAAATAAACTGCTGCAAGCAGAAATTCGCACCCGCATCTGCGCTGAGCAAGCTCTGCAAGAATCTGAAGCAGAATTGCGGGCGATTTTTGCCGCCATGACTGACACAGTTTTAGTGAGAAATGCAGAAGGGCGCTGCATCAAAATCGCCCCGACAGGAACGGCAAATTTGGTGAAACCTGCAAGCGAAATGATTAACAGAACTGCCCACGAAGTCTTGCCGGAACCTGTGGCAGATTTGGTATTAAATGCCATCCAACAAGTTTTGAAAACGCAGCAAAGCATCAATGTTGAATATAGCTATACAGTTGGAGAGCGAGAAGTTTGCCTCGACGCTAAAGTTTCTCCGCTTTCTCCAGAATCAGTGATTATCGTAGCGCGAGATATTAGCGATCGCAAACTAGCAGAATCTGCACTCCGAGAAAGCCAGCACTTCATTCAGGCGATCGCCGATTCCAATCCCAACCTATTGTACGTTTACGATGTAATTGAACAGCGGAATGTTTACAGCAACCGCCAAATTGCGGTGATGCTCGGCTACACCGCCCAAGAAATAAAAGATATGGGTACAGCAATGATGTCAAATCTGCTCAACCCCGACGATTTGCCAGAGTTTTTGGAAAGCGTCCAAAAAGTGGAGCGAGCCAAAGATGGCGAAGTCATTGAATGTCAATACCGAATGAAACACAAAAACGGTAAATGGCGGTGGATGCACAGTTGGGATACAGTATTTCTCAGAACAACTGACGGTAAACCCAAACACATTCTCGGCACGGCTAATGACATCACAGACCGCAAATTAGCCGCCGAAAAACTGCTAGAATCGCAGCAAAGAATCTCATTTTTATTGCAGCAAACGCCGATCGCAATTATTGAATTAAATCTCAATTTAGAAGTTATTACTTGGAATCCGGCTACCGAAAAACTTTTTGGCTACAGCAAAGAAGAAGTTATCGGCCAGAATGTCCCGGATTTTATCGTTCCACACAACTGCTACTACCAAATATTTCAAATTTTAAGCAACAAAATTAATGCCGAGTCTGTTGCCAGTTGCACCACGTACAAAACTCTTACAAAAGATGGTAGAAGTATCGTTTGCGAATGGTATAATACTCCGCTAATTAATGAAAACGGTAGAGCGATCGGCATCGCTTTAATGGCTGTAGATATTACCGAACGCAAGCAAGCAGAAACAGAACTGCAAGAAAGTGCTTTGCTGCAAAGGGCGATCGCCCGCATCATTGAAAGAATGCGGCAGACTTTAGATATCAGAGAAATTTTTCACGCCACAACCAGAGAATTGCGCCAAACCATGAAATGCGATCGAGTCGCCCTTTACCGTTTCAATCCCGACTGGAGCGGCGAATTTGTAGCGGAATCCGTGGATAGCAAGTGGGTTTCTTTCATTCAAGTACAGGAGATCGATGCTAACTTTACTGAAAGCGCTTTAGACCGCGAAAATTGCCTCGTCCAAAAAATCGATAGCACCTCACAAAAAGTACGCGATACCTATTTGCAAGAAACCGAAGGCGGAGCG
Organism: Microcoleus sp. A003_D6; assembly: GCF_036702825.1. Lineage (NCBI taxonomy): Bacteria > Bacillati > Cyanobacteriota > Cyanophyceae > Oscillatoriales > Microcoleaceae > Microcoleus > Microcoleus sp. A003_D6. The sequence goes on from NZ_JAUBWA010000064.1 coordinate 36,557, forward strand.
TACAGCCGAGGTACAACTTACCTTTGTGTCCCAGACATTTACAAGCAAGGCTTCGATAATTGTTACATCCAACTCTTAGAAAGATTTCAAGCCAAATCTTACATTACCGTCCCCATCTTCTGCGGCGAAAAACTCTGGGGACTGCTAGCATCCTATCAAAATTCAGCTCCCCGCCAGTGGAGCGAAGCTGAAATCAACGTTGCCGTTCATGTAGGCACTCAGCTAGGAGTAGCATTGCAGCAGGCCGAATTGCTCGCCCGCACTCAAAGGCAGTCAATGGAACTGCTTAAATCAAAAGAAAACGCCGAAGTTGCCAACCGCGCCAAAAGCCAATTTCTCGCTTCCATGAGCCACGAACTGCGCACGCCTCTCAACGCGATTCTCGGTTTTTCCCAAGTCATGGCTCGCAACAGTTCTATCACGGAAGAACAAAAAGAATACATAGAAATTATCAACCGCAGCGGCGAACATTTGCTGGAACTTATCAATGATGTTTTGTCAATGTCCAAAATAGAAGCAGGTCAAATTACCATCACTGAAAGCCGCTTCAACCTTTACAACTTTCTCAACAGCCTCAGAGAAATGCTGCAACTAAAAGCCAACTCAAAAGGCTTGCGCCTAATCTTTGAAAATATCGGCGATTTGCCGCAGTACATTCAAACAGACGAAGCAAAATTGCGGCAAGTTTTAATTAACCTGCTCGGCAATGCGATTAAATTTACTCAACAGGGAACCGTTACTTTGCGCGTCAGCAGCCCCGCAGAAAACAAATCCCAATTGTATTTTGAAATTGCCGACACTGGTTCAGGCATTTCTCCCTCGGAAATTTACTCATTATTCCAGCCATTCGTACAAACGGAAACAGGGCGAAAATCCATGCAGGGAACCGGGCTGGGATTGCCTATCAGCCAACAGTTTGTCCGAATTATGGGAGGTGATATTGCTGTTGAGAGTGAAGTCGATCGAGGCACAACTTTCAGCTTTAATATCCACGTTCACTTAGTAACAGAAAGTGACGAACAAGAAGCATCATCGGTTACACAAGTTATTGCTTTAGAAGCCGGACAGCCACCTTATCGGATATTAATAGTTGAAGATGTAGCGGAAAATCGTCAACTGCTGGTCAAGCTCCTCGTACCGCTGGGATTTGAAGTCCGCGAAGCAACTAACGGTCAAGAAGGAGTTGCTTTGCACTCAACTTGGAAGCCGCACTTGATCTTAATGGATATGCTGATGCCAGTGATGGACGGGTACGAAGCGACAAGACTGATTAAGCAAACCGCAGAAGGTAGAGAAACAATAATTATTGCCCTGACTGCCAGTGCTTTTGACGAGCAGCGGCCAATAATTTTGTCGGCTGGTTGTAACGATTTGATCTGTAAACCGTTTCGGGAAGAGGTACTCTTTGAAAAGATAGCACATCACCTGAAACTGCGTTATATTTATGAGGAAGAAAACTCATCTACTTCTTTGTCAGCACCGACACTGCTTAAAAGTTTGACCACCGAGGATTTGAGTGTAATGCCCACAGACTGGCTGGTCGATTTGTACCGAGCAGCACTTTGCGTTGACGACAAGCGCATCCTCGAACTCATCGAGCAAATTCCCGAAACTGAGGCAAATCTCGCTAACGCTTTAACAGATTTAGTCGATAATTTTCGGATAGATATCATTATCGATTTAACTCAATTATATTATGATGAACGACCAGCCATTACCAGCGACTCCTAGAGACATTCTGATCGTTGACGATATGCCAGACAATTTGCGACTTTTATCCACTATGCTAACATCTTACGGGTATCAAGTCAGGAAGGCTATTAACGGAAAACTGGCTCTGCAAGGGGCCCAAACATCTCCTCCCGATCTAATCTTACTAGATATTAATATGCCGAAAATGAACGGATATGAAGTTTGTGAAAACTTAAAATTAAGTGAAAAAACTAAAGATATTCCGGTAATTTTTATTAGTGCGCTAGATGACGTGCTGGAAAAAGTTAAAGCTTTTCAAGTAGGAGGAGTAGATTATATTACGAAGCCGTTTCAAGTAGAAGAAGTTTTGGCCCGCGTCGAAAACCAACTTTCCCTTCGTTCGCTGCAATCGAAACTGCAACAGCAAGCCCGGGAACTGCACGATCGCAATTCTAGATTGGAGGAAGAAATCGCAGAACGGCAGCGGGCCCAAGAGTCAATCCGGTTTTTGCTCGAAACTACGCGGGCGATCGGCGAAGCTGTAGACTTTCACTCAGCTTTAGAAGTAATTCTGCACCAAGTTGGCGAAACAATCGGATGGGATGTAGGAGAAGCTTGGATTCCCGATGCAGAAGGAACTGTCCTGCAATCTGCCCGGGGCTGGTATGCCAGCAACGCCAGCCTGGAATCGTTCCGCAGCCAAAGCGAACAACTGACATTTGCCCGGAATATAGGGCTACCGGGACGAGTTTGGGCATCGAAGGAACCGGAATGGGTAGAAGATGTTTCCAGGGGCTGCCCGCATTTTTTCCGAAGTCAAATAGCACTAGAACTCGGATTCAAAGTTGGTTTTGGCGTACCGATTTTGGTAGGCGATGAAGTATTGGCAGTGCTAGTTTTCTTTAAAATTTCGTCTTCTCGGAAAGACGCCAGATTTATAGACGTTTTTAATGCGGTCGGCACTCAATTAGGTTCTTTAATTCAGCGCAAACAAGCAGAAGAATTGCTGCGCATTGCTCAAGAAAAATATCACAGCATTGTAGAAAATGCGATGGAAGGCATTTTTCAAAGCACGCCTTCAGGAGGCTACCTCAGCGCTAATCCAGCTTTGGCAAAATTATACGGTTACGACTCGCCAGAAGAACTGATGTCGGACATTAAAAATATTTCTCAGCAACTGTACGTTGACCCGGAACGCCGCCTCGAATTCGTGGCTGCTATGGATGCTGACAATGCCGTTTTGGGGTTTGAATCTATGGTATTACGCAAAGACGGATGCCGGATTTGGATATCAGAAAATGTTCGGGCTGTTCGGAATTCAAAAGGTGCGTTAATGTACTATGAGGGTACTGTTTCTGACATTACAGAGCGGAAATTAGCGCAGGAAGAGCTGAAAATTCAACAGGAACAAAGCGAGAAGTTGCTGTTAAATATTTTACCCAAACCAATAGCAGAACGCTTGAAGGCCCAGCAAACTACAATTGCGGACAGTTTTGCCGAAGTAAGTGTTTTATTTGCTGATATTGTTGGCTTTACTGAGTTGTCGGCGAGAATGTCTCCCACGGAGTTGGTAAAGCGATTGAACGTAATTTTTTCCCACTTCGACCAGTTAGCGGAAAAGTACGGTGTGGAGAAAATTAAGACTATTGGTGATGCTTACATGGTAGTCGGGGGATTGCCTACGCCGAGAAATGACCACGCCGAGGCGATCGCCCAAATGGCCCTGGGAATGCAGGCAAAAATAGCAAAGTTGTGCGCCGACACAGGGGAAAAACTGGCAATTCGCGTCGGCATCAATTCCGGGCCTGTTGTTGCGGGAGTAATTGGTGTGAGCAAGTTCACCTATGATTTGTGGGGAGATACGGTGAATGTAGCGGCGAGGATGGAAGCTACGGGGAATGCCGGCAGAATTCAAGTTACTGATGTTACTTATGAGCTTTTGAAAGATAAGTATTTGTTTGAGAGGCGAGGCGTGATTCCGGTAAAAGGTAAGGGGAATATGATGACTTATTGGTTGCTAGAAAAAAAGTAAAAATGGGAATTGGGAATGGGGCATTGGGAATGGGGCATTGGGAATGGGGCATTGGGCATTAATCTTCCTTCTTCCTTCTGCTATAGCAATCCTAAATGATTTTCTATATCTAGAGCAATCCTAAATGATTTTCTCTGTGTAAGTATATTGACGTATTTTGGGGAAATCAAATTTATGTTCGTTAGTAAAAAATTCCAACAAAAATTTAACAATATTAAAATATCTACATAAATACCAATACTTTCTTAAAAATTTTTTAGCTTGTAACCAAATATCTTCAACGGGATTCTGTTGGGGAGCATTTGGAGCAAATAAAATACAAGTAATTGACCACTCATCAGGCTCTTTGCATTGGTAACAAGTTAAGCTAAGAAAGCATTTGTCAATCAGCAATTATGCTCAACATTTACTCGATTTTGGGCCCAAAACTGAGATTTGGGCGATCGTGCGATCGTGCCGAGGGTGATAAGCTGTTGTGCATTTAAATTGTATATTTCGAGTCCCGATCGAAAATCGTCAAATCCTCTCCCCCTCTCCCCT